>DATDIX010000107.1:0-5590 GCA_036520835.1 Chitinophagaceae bacterium
TTGCGCCAGGCGTCCACAACTCAGCGGCACTTTTTCCGAAGGTTTGATGATCATACAATTTCCCAAAGCAATGGCATTCGGTATCGTCCAGTTGGGAACCATGCTTGGAAAGTTAAAAGGAACGATAGAAGCCACTACACCCAATGCCACATGCTCTGTTCTGCATTCTACACCTTTACTTACTTCCAGCACTTCGCCAGTTACCAATTGGGGCAGTGAAGTAGCAAACTCGGTCAATTCAATGCTTTTTTCAATTTCTGCGACAGCTTCGCTATAGGTCTTGCCATTTTCTTCCTGCACCAGTTCGGCCAGCGCTTTCATATTTTTTTCCAGTAAATACTTATAGCGGAAGAAAACCTGCACTCTTTCTTTGATCGGCGTCTTGCTCCAGCCCGGGAAAGCTGATTTGGCTGCTTTTACTGCTGCATCAAGGTCTTTGGCCGCAGACATCGGCACATCTGATAAGTGATTACCGTCTATCGGGGAAGTAACGGGAAGACTGCGGTTCGTGCTGGCATCAACAAATGTCCCGTTGATATAATTTTGGAGCTTAGGGTATTTCATAGCTTTTTTATTATCGGGTTAAAAAGAAAGTAGAAGATCAACTATAAATATAAATAAATTAAACAGCTTTGCAAGCTAAACACCCGTCGTTTTATGACCCCTGAACGCCACGAAAGATTGACCTCGGTATTGAACAAAAGACAGAATGATATTACGGTCGTGCTGGAAAACGTTTTTGACCCGCATAATATCTCTGCTGTGATGCGTACTTGCGATGCGGTGGGGGTGCAGGACATTTGTATTCTCAATACCAAAATACCCCGGCATAAAAAATGGGGAGCAAGGAGTTCATCCAGCGCTGCCAAATGGCTTACGGTTCACCAGTTTGAGAATGCGGAAGAATGTTTTTCATCACTGAGAAAGCGCTATTCAACCATTTTAACCACGCATTTAAGCAGTGATGCCGTAGATTTATATTCTATTGATCTTACCAAAAGCATCGCACTGGTTTTCGGCAATGAGCATTCAGGTGTCAGCGACGAGATCAGGGCACTGGCAGACGGGAATTTTATCATACCACAGGCGGGTATCATACGATCGCTGAACATCAGTGTAGCCTGTGCCGTTACGATGTATGAGGCTTTCCGGCAAAAAACAAATGCCGGGCATTACAACCGGCAGAAGCTCGACGACGTCAGGTATAATGAGCTGTTCAAAGAGTGGGGGAATCCCCGTTTGTATCAGGGAGAATAAAAGAATACAATGAAAAAAGGTTTATTAATAATTGCGGTACTGTTTGCGGGGATCGGGGGTTCTGCCCAGGAGATAAAGAAAATAAAGATCACCGAGCTGGAAAGAATAATTGCAGACAGCAAAACCCCGCTGATCGTGAACTTCTGGGCTACTTATTGCATTCCCTGTATTGAAGAGATCCCTTACTTCCTGAAGCTGTCAAAGAAATATGAAAAGGATAGTGTGAAGCTGTTGCTTGTCAGCCTTGACCTGAATGACGATTACGAAAAGATCAAACCCTTTGCGGTCAAAAGAAAATTTACAGCCCCCATTGTCTGGCTGAATGAATCAAATGCGGACTACTTCTGTCCTAAAGTAGACGCTAAATGGTCAGGGGCAATACCTGCCACTCTTTTTATCAATAATAATACAGGGTATCGGAAATTCTATGAAGAACAGATAAAGGAAGAAGCGCTTGAAAAAGAGATCATGGCTATACTTGGATCCCGGTAGCTACCGGGATCAAACAGATTCTTCCTGCTCTTGTTCATACTTCATTTTCGCCAGTAAATAGAGAAAATAAATCCCGGCGCCAAGACTGGTGATCGCCAGCAGTATTCCCATCACGCTTTTGATTTGGATGGCTTTAGCCAGTGAATATCCTACAAGGATCATGAACGCAAAAATGAGAAGGCGGTTAATGAGTGTGCGGGAGATCATAAGCCTGGTTTTTGAATCCGCCAGCTCCAAAGGAGTCCTTCGGACCGGCGGACAGGTTAAGTAATGGGGTGTTGGTAAAATTAGGATGCGCCGCATTTTCATTTCCATAAATAATTTATAAAAAAAATCCCGTTCTGCCGGAAGGCGGAACGGGATTTCAAAAGATATATGCCCAGGGTTATCAGATCCTTTTGATCGTGCAGCCCACTGACTTTGTTTTTTTGGTAGAAACTTCTTTCCCTGCAACCAGCTCATCAATGGCAATAGAGAGGTGTTTGCGGGTCACTTCATCAGGTCCGTTTGCATTGTCATCAATAGCACCATGGTAAACCAGTTTGCCGTTCTTATCAAACAGGAATATTTCCGGCGTACGGGTAGCGCCAAAAGCATCAGCCATGACAGACTTTTCATCTACCACGTAGTTCCATCCATAGCTTAACTTCTTGGCATAGCTCTTCATATCATCGTAGGAGTCTCCTTTTTCACGATAGGCCTCATTGGGATTAAGCAGGATCACACCGATCTTATTGTCAAGTGCCTTTTTGCATGACTCCACTGTTCTTGACTCGTACTTGTGTACAACAGGGCAGGTGTTGCAACTGAACATTACCAGCAAACCATTTTCTTTAATGGCTTCTTTAAAAGAGATCTCTTTACCGGAAATGTCTTTCATCTTTGTTCCGGCATTAGGAAGATTGGAACCAATAGGAAGCGGGTCGCCGACCGGCTTAAGTGCCATCACTGCAATGGCAGCAATGGGCAAAGCTGCAAAAAGTATTTTTTTCATTTTCTGTTTTTTGGGTTTCTACTCAAAGTTCTACAAAAATTATATAGAATGGTTACCTCCTGCCATTTTTTTCTCCCTTTCATCCACCTCGTGTTTTAAGGAATTAATACTGACATTTAATTCAAAACCGATCAATAATACAAGCGAATTGAAATAGATCAACAGCATGAGTATCAATACTGTGCTGATGGAACCATACAATTCATTGTAATTTGAAAAATTGCTGACATAATAGGAAAAAACTGCTGTAAACCCGATCATCAGGAAGGTGGCTAAAATAGAGCCGGGGCTGATGATCTTCCATTTTTTATGAACGGCAGGGGCATAGCGGTAAATAAATGAAATGGAGAAAAAGAAGAGCATAATGATCAGCAGCCAGCGTAAATTATATATGATACTAAGTGTTAAACTGCCTGTCACTCCAAGCCTTTTAAGTACGGCTCCCTGCATGATAAGCGCAGCCAGGCAAACAAAGAAAAGAATAAAAAGAATAAATGTGAGGCGGATAGCCACCCATCTCTGGTGAAGGCTATTTCTTTTTACAAAGCCTATATATTGCTTATCAAACGACCGCATGATACCCAATACGGCATTGGACGAAAAGAACATGGCAAGCAGGAAACCGGTTGATAGTAACCCTGTTCTTGGTTTGAGCAGAATATCGCTGAGAAACTTTATCAATCCTGCGTTATTTTTTTCTCCGGGCACTATATCCTTTATAAGCAGGAACATCTGGTTGATAAAATCCTTTGAAATGGGCAAATGGGGAAGAAGGGTAAAAAGAAAGATGACCGCAGGCGGGATGGTCATCGTAAAATTGAAAGCAATGGAAGATGCCCTTTCTGTAAAACCGGTCTTTTGTGCCTGGAGAAAGAAAAAGCGAATGACATCAAATAACGGTATGCCCCGGAAGCCCGGGAGAAATATTTTTTTGCTTTTCCTGATCAGGAAGCTGACCGGTGGGGAAACGAGGATCGTTCTTTTTATGCGTGTCAGCCGGTGGATCAGGGTCATTTGATATTACGTTTGTTCAGCTCTTGCTGGTAAAGCCGGGCATATTTCATATGGTCTTCATAATTGGTGGTAAAAATATGGGTACCGCTAAAGTCGCTGTTTGCAACGAAATAATAATAGTTTGTTTCGGGAGCATCCAGTACGGCATCAATGGTTTCCGTTTGCGGCGTGCAAACAGGTCCGGGGGGCAGGCCTTTATACATGTAAGTATTATAAGGAGACTGCACTTCTTTATGCTCGTTCAGAATCCTTTTCAGCCCGAAATTCTTCAAAGCAAATTTTAAAGTAGGGTCAGCCTGCAGGGGCATTCCTTTCCTGATACGGTTGAGATAAACGCTGGCAATACCCGGCCTGTCGCTGGCTGCATTTGTTTCTTCATCAATAATAGAAGCAAGGGTTGATACTTCTGTGGGTGTAAGTTGAAATTTTTCTGCTTTTTGCTTTCTTTCCGGTGTCCAGAATACTTTATAAGCTGTATGGAATTGCCGGAATATTTTGCCGGGTGAAGTGTTCCACCATATCTCATAGGTCAAAGGCATAGCTGCGGCCATGACTGTATTTGAATCGAGACCATACATGTTCAATGAGTCAGGGTTAGTAAGAAAACGGATCATCTCCAATGAATCACATTCAAATGCCGCCCCGATCTTATCGGCCAGGTCTTCTTTGGTCCTTATTTTGGTGATCACAAACGTCACCGGGGTTTGCCGGCCGTTTTTTAATAATCGTACGAGGTCGGCTATACTCATTCCGTCAGTAAGCTTGTAGCGACCCGGTTTTATTTTTTTATACCCAGCTAACCTGGTGGTCATATTGAACCAGGCAGTACCATTGATAAAATCATTTTTTACCAGTTCCTGTTGCACATCATCGTAAGAAGAGCCTGTTCTTATATAGAAATAACTTTCTTTGTTTACCGAAACTGCAGGCCCGAAGAGTTTCCATGCAAAGAAACCTGCTGACAGCAGGATAAGGGCAACCGCACTGAGTATGATCTTCTTTTTCATAGTTATGGGTAACAAAATAAACAAAAAACCCTGTCGTCTGCGACAGGGTATAAAAATTTATAATATACTTCAATACTAATTATTAGGCGGAGGAGTAGTTGTTCCTGGTAAAGGAACTGTTGTGGCCGGATTTGGCTGCTGGCCAGCCGGAACAGGAGCTTCTGTGGCATTAGTGTCAGACGGCGAAGCTACGCCGCCGGCTTTGGGAATAAAAAATGTAGAAGCCAGGCAAAGGGCACCGATCACGGCAGCAAATATCCAGGTACCTCTTTCCAATACATCGGTAGTTTGCTTTACACCCATAAACTGGTTGCTGAGACCGGCAAAACTTCCGGCCAATCCGCCCCCTTTTGGGTTTTGAACCAATACGATAAAACCAAGTATCACAGAGGCCAGGATAATAAGGATCACAAATAAAATAGTCATATCAACTCGTTTTCTTTAAATCTTCAATTTTGGCTGCAAAATAAGCGGTTTTCAGGGGATCGAGCAAACTTAATTTCCGGTATATCTCTTCTGCTTTAGCCCTGTTTCCCTGTTTTATCCATACTTCGGCCATTGCTTCTGTTATTACGTGACGCTCAGCCAAAGAGTGTTCCGCCAGTTGCTCTGCCTTTTTTTCTCCGCCTGTGTCTGAGGCAGCGGCTCCTATTTCCGAAACAGGGATTCTTTTTAACGTTTTTAACCATTCTGTAAAACTTTTTAATTGCTGTCCAAACTGGTCTTTTGGTTTCTCTTCTTCTTTGAATTTTATTCCCTGGGATGCAAAGTAGTCGATGGTATGGTAAGGCTCAAATGTCAATGGTGCATGCATAGCCTTTGCCGG
>DATDIX010000108.1:0-25228 GCA_036520835.1 Chitinophagaceae bacterium
CGGCTCATAGTAAAGGATTACTGCACCACCACTAAAGGTTTTAGTCTTTATGAGTTTAAGAATAGTCCTGTCGTTTACGTTTTCAAATAATGGCAAACCGCCTCCTGCAACAACAGGGTGAACACAAAGCTGGTATTCATCAATCAGATTAAGTTTCATTAACTGTATAATTAAACTCCGGCTGCCAACAAAAATGTCTTTACTCCCGCCATGGCGGGATTGTTTGAGTGCTGAAACTTCTTCTTCAATGGTTCGGTTTGCCAACTTTGCACTTTCCCATTCTATATTTTTCAGCGTGCGGGAAAAAACAATTTTTGGAACCTTGTCCATTATCAAAGCAAATTCGTCCATTGCTTTGTTGCCGGTAGGGTTTTCTACCACAGTTTGCCAGTATTCCATAAGTTGAAATGTTATCCTGCCATATAGAATGGTGTCTGCCTTACTTAACAGGTCTGCGTAATGTTGATGTATTTCATCATCCGGAGTTATTGCTGTATGGTCGCAAAACCCGTCAAGTGTCATATTGATTGCTGCAATTATCTTTCTCATATCTGTCTTTAGAAGTTAAGAACTAAAGCCCAAATTTGTTTGTCTCGCCCGGAACCAAAGCCCGGCTATGCAAAAATGCTGAAGTTTAGTTTGCCCAGCCACACTTGCTGCAAAACTTTTTGTTGTGCGTTCGTGCTTCTAAAATATTCATTTAAGGTGATATTCTTTTTTAAGTTCATTTATCAGCTCAACACCCAATTTCCTGGCCATCTGCAAGCGTATATTATTAAGCGCTAAATTTCTTTGCTGTACAATGCTCATATTCAAAAACTCTTTTATTACTGTTCTTTTATTTTCCAGGGAAGCAGTTTTAATATTAAAATAGCGTTCCTTTGTTTTTATTGACATTGTATCTAATGACAATAACTGGTAGTTTGATAAATTATAATGAATTTGCGGATCAATAAATTCGTTTATTAAACTCAGTAATGTATTTCCTCTTATTGTTTGATTAAAAGTTTCCGCTTCAATCCCATTTACACCAGCTTCATATTTCATTAATTTCTCCAAAAGCTGAAAATTTCTAAAATACCGGAGGCTTCCGGAGTTTTTAACTTGTTCAAAAGTGGCCCGGTTCCATAAAAGAGGAGCCGTCCAGTACATAAACCGTGTGTAAAAAGAAAACTTGGCTGCATTGCGGTTCTCCAGCAATGTTTTACTAAGATGCAAAAGGCTGTCAGTATTAGATATATAAATATTGGCCCTTTTCATTTGTAAGGTAATTGCACTTGTATCATTTTCTAAGTCTTCCACTAATGATTTTGCAAACTCCTTTGCCCGGAGGTGTTCTATATAATGCTCCCGTTGGTTTTCAACGAGGAAGCCAAGTGTAATAGCGAGGAACAACATTAAAAATTCCCAGAAATAAGACTTCCAGTTTTTCTTATGATGAGGGGCTGCCGGGTCGTGTGCATGATGATGTACTTCCATATTTTCAGATTCTTGATTTGGTTTAACAGTCTCCGTGTCAATAGTAGGAATAATATCGCCAGGAGGATTTTCCGATTGAGTATTTGCCGGATTATCAAGATTTTCTTCGTCTGTATTTTCTGCCATTTATTTTTTGTTGGTTAAGTTACTGGAGTGTTCAATCGCATGACGCACAACGTCCGGGTTTGGCCTTTACTTCCGTTCTCTTATATAATAGCTTCTCACAAGCCCGTTAGACTGTGTCTCAGTTCTCATATGTTTAAATTTGAGATCGGCACTTAGAAAACCAAATAATGGAATACCATTTCCAATCAGCACAGGAACCTTTGAAATTATCAAGTCGTCAATTACGTCTTCTTTTAGAAAGCCCTGAATCACTTTTCCACCATCAACGTAAACGCTTGAAAAGCCCATTCCTGAAAGGTAACTTAATAGTTCCCTGGGCTTCATTGAAAGAAGGGTTGCTTTGTCTTTTAGTGTATCAGGTAATTGTTTAAGGGTGGTACTTAGCACAAAAGCCTTTTTTTCATAAGGCCAGGAAGGGAAAGTAAGTATTTTTTCAAAAGTACCTCTTCCAATAACGATTGCGTCAATCCCGTTCATAAATTCTTCGTAGGCATGGATAGCATCGTCATTAGCGTATTGGGTAAGCCAATCAATATTTCCATCTGTTTTTGCGATAAATCCATCAAGGCTTGTCCCTATATAAACACTTGTTTTCATTTACAAGAATAGTAGAATTGCAATGGACGTTGTGTGCAGTCTTTCATGAGCTAACAAATGTCAAAATCGCCCTGGCAAATTCGGCAGGCGCCTCCTGAGGCAGATTATGTCCTATTCCTTTAGCAACTCTTCTTTCATAACCGCCTTCAAAATAACGGGCATCTTTACCCGTTCCCGAAAACGGTTCAACACCGTCGGCTTCTGCATCTAATATTATAGCAGGCACTTTTATTGTTGGCTGCTTTTGCAACGACTGTTCTATCGATTCAAATTTAGGGTCGCCATTTGCTAAGGCATACCGATGCCTGTATGAATGTATCACTACTTCCACAAAATCGGGATTGTTGAATGAAACGGCTGATGCTTCAAAAGTGTCGTCATCAAATTTCCAGGTTGGAGACCAGGTGCGCCATAATAGCCTGCACAGTTCTTTCCGGTATTTTGTTAATCCCAGGCGTCCGCGTTCGCTATGGAAATAGAATTGATACCAATTTATCATTTCAATTTCCGGTGCAACAGGTTCTGAATATTTTGTTATGTTTTGAATGTTATATCCAGCCATTGATACAAGCCCAATAATACGTTCGGGGAAAAGTGCAGAAACAATACAACAAGCCCGTCCGCCCCAATCATACCCCCCCACAATTGCTTTTTGTATAGATAGCGCATCCATTAATGAAATTAGGTCATTGGCTAATGCAGCTTGCTGACCAGAACGGATAGTATCAGGAGATAGAAATTTTGTCGGTCCGAACCCACGTAAGTATGGAACAATAATCCGGCAGTTTTCAGTCAACAGGTGTTTTGTTACTTCATCGTAAGCTCTTACGTCGTATGGAAATCCGTGCAGAAGTATAATGGTCGTTCCATCAGCATTTCCACTTTGTTCATAAGCAATGCAAAGGTCTCCCGCATTAATATGCTTTAATGTCCCCATATCAATTCACTTATTTCCAGAAATGTTGGTCTAAGATTGCACATAACTTCCAGGGCTTTCTGCTGTGCTGATATTCTGTGATTCGTCAGCCCGAACTATTGTTCAGCAAAACCGTAAAAAAGATCAAAATTTCTTTGGTTTTTTACACAGTTCATGTAAGCTGCATACTTTGTTGTGTCATAATTTAACTGGTCGCAACTTAATGATTTCGTTTGTCAAAACACTAGAAAATTCTGTGTCTATTGGTCGTGTCCATTGTTCAGGTAATTCAAAGTCGCTTGCAGGATGCAATTGTTCAGACATAAAAGTAGTCGCACCATCGTACATACCCCTAACCATGTTTTTTATTTCTTTTAATTCTGTGTCGCTAATATCTTTTGCTATTACAAGTCCGCAACTTCTGTCAGGGAATGCCAGGTAATAACCGTTAGGAAATGCCTTTGTCAATTCGGTTGAAAGTAAAAGCCTGCTTGAGCCAATTCCGTCGCTGTTCATGAAACAAAGCCAAAGTAGTTGTTGTCCGCTGGCAGCCATTTTGTATTGTGTGAAAAAGTTTTCATTGTCTGCAATTGATACCCGCAAATTTTCAAGAGATTTTTGTTGCCAGCCGTCATAGCTGTTGTTTAATTCTTGATATTGCTCCTGTGTCAAATAATTCATTGTCGCCGTAGAACCAAATATTACCCATGTCAAAATGAAAGATTGATTGGGCAAAGTATAGTGCGGTAATTCCCATGTCCCCTTTACATAATAGTTTGCAGGAACGATTAAAGGGTAGATGTTGTCAAGGCTTATTGTCATTAAACGAGATGTCAATTAAAGTTGCAGCTTACGGCCAGGGCTTTCTGCTGTGCTGATATTCTGTGTTACTTCAGCCCGGTACTGTTGCTGATCAAAGATAGAAAGCTGATGGTATATTCCAAAGCTCGGTTATGTTCGTTCAGCTCGGACTGCAGCCAACATAGAAAATCCCTTGTTGTATGCCGTAACTATTTTGGTTGAGACTTTTTTACTATCCCTTTTAGTCGTTTTGAAGTTATGGCAACTACATAACGCTTTGGTTCAATGTCATCACTTAAAATCTTTTCTTTGTCCATGATGGCTAAGCTTTTAAAGTTCTTGTCTGTCACAAGAAACAGACTTCCGGGTGCAGCACTGTCAGACAAAGTTTGTCCGTTTAAGACATATTGTACAATAGAGTCTGCTTGAGGTGAGTCCAATAGCTTTTTATAATGATCAGATTTTGTACTAAAGAAAGCCCAATAAATTTTCTTTGCTTCTTTAACCGTTGTCACATAGATCGCACCGTCAGATCCTTTGTCCCCGAGGAGTCTTTTTGCTTTCTTAGGTTTAACAATGCTAATGTTTGAGATGTCAAATGGGTTAAGTTTTTGCAGCGCTGCCATATCTGTCTCAGTACTGTCTAAAAACAAAACAGGGTTTTGTCCCATTTTTTTCATCGTTTTCTTTGGAAGTTGTCCAAACGAAGTCACTGTCAAAAAGAGCAAGCCGACAAATATATAAGCTGTTCGCATTAAGTTTCGTTATGGCATTCAACGTCTAGGGCTTTCTGCTGTGCTATTGATTATTTATCTTAAGGTTTTCCGATAGCCATTCATCTATTTTCCCCTCATCATCACTTTTGATGAGCTTGTCCATTTTTTTATCCTTCTTAATTCCCTTTCCAGATTTATAAACGCTAATCATATCACGGAGCGCAGCTTTGTGTTTTGATCGCATATCTTTTGAATAATTATTCTCTAATACAAAGCGGGCAGAACTAGCCATGTAAATGGTCAACATACCCTCATTCTTTTTTTCAAAGTCCATAATTGTTGGATTAATTTCTACGTTCACCGTAGGACTTCCATTTACCCAGGTTACAACAAATTTTGAGACCTCTTTACGTTTATCAGTTTGTTCATTAAGGGGAGTTTCTTTGAGCCATTTTGCTGCTTCGATTATATCCTTTTCATATTTGGTATAATCTGCTGCTTGTTTAAGTTCATAATTTTGAGGAACTTCAAATGTCTGACTGTAAATGTTTCCTGTAACCAGGAAAAAAGCACTACAAAGGATTAAGTTAATTAGTTTCATAAAAATATTTTAAGTTTTAAGCTCCCAAAGCATAGCAGCCAACGTCCTGGGCTTTCTGCTCCCGGCCTTCGCCGGGACAAGTTGTGCTGATATTCCGTGTTACTTCAACCCGAACTGCTGCTGAGTAAAGTTAATACAGTTGATATTATATTCTTTTGCTGAGATCTGTCATTTCCTGCGCACTTCGTGCACCTCAGTCACATCCATAAAGATGCCTGCCCGCTTTTTGCAAACTTATCAGTGCTTAACCAAATTGAAGGATTCAGCGGGTCAACGAAAGAAGAGAAAGATACAGAATATTATAATTTTCCGGTTTCCGGGATTTACATTTTCACCGCCTAGTCAATTTTCGTGATCTTCAGTGTATTCGTTGGCAAATGCAGGTGTACCGGCGTGCTTCCCGTACTTACCACAATATCCCCCGTTTTAATAAACCCTCTTTCTTTCAGGATATTTATCTGGTCGAAGATAATTGCATCAAGACTGTCTTCTTCATCGTAATAGAAGGCACGTACACCCCAGCTAAGGCTTAGCTGGTTCACCAGTGTTCTTTCTTTGGTAAAAATATAGAGAGGAGATTTTGGACGATAGCTGCTGAGTATAAAACCGGTGTAACCGCTTTGCGTCATGCCTACCAGCGCATCGGCATTACAATCTTTCGCCAGGTTACAGGCATTGTAGCAAATAGCATCGCTCAGGAAAGAAGGAGAGTGGGGCTGGGGTTGCAAAACTTCCTCCAGGTTATAACGGTAATCTGTTTTTTCCACTTCTTCAATGATCTTGCACATGGTCTGTACCACGAGGGCCGGATGTTTACCCGTTGCCGTTTCGCCGCTGAGCATAACGGCGTCGGCGCCTTCCAACACGGCATTGGCCACATCGGTTATCTCGCTGCGGTTAGGTTTGATGCGGTCGATCATGCTTTCCATCATCTGTGTAGCTACAATGACGGGTTTGGCACGATGAAGTGATTTCCGGATAAGCTGTTTTTGTATCAGCGGCACTTTTTCTACCGGCAGTTCCACACCCAGGTCGCCACGGGCCACCATGATGCCGTCTGACTCGATAATGATATCCCTGATATTGACCAGGGCCTGCGGCATTTCTATCTTGGCAATGATCTTTGTCTTGCTCTTATGATCGTTGATGATGCTCCGGAGCTGTGTGATGTCTTCCACTTTACGAACAAATGACAGCGCCACCCAGTCCAGCTTTTGCTTAATGATGAAATCAAGGTCTTCGAGGTCTTTTTCTGTCAGCGCCGGTAAGGAGATATCGGTATCCGGAAGATTGATCCCTTTTTTGGATGAAAGTATACCGCCCATGGTCACTTCCACCTGCACATCATTATTGGGCAATATCTTCTTTACCACTACTTCCAGCTTGCCATCATCTATCATGATGGTGTTGCCGGGTTTTACGTCATTGTGGAGACCGGTATAGGAAACATAGATCCTCTCTTTGGTGCCCACTAATTTTTCATTGGTAAATGTGAGAATGTCTCCCGGTTCGACCGGTAAAGCGTTATTTTCTATTTCACCTACCCGGAGTTTGGGCCCCTGCAGGTCGCCGAGAATAGCAATATTGTAAGGTTCTGTTTTATTGATCTTGCGGATATGCTCAATGATCTTTGCCTTGTCCTCATGTGCACCATGAGAAAAATTGAGACGGAATACATTGACACCCGCCTGCACCAGTTCCAGCAGTTTATCATAGGTGTCGCAGGCCGGCCCTACGGTGGCTACTATTTTGGTACGGTGTTGCGTGTGCAGCAGTCCTGCACGTTTATCCATTTCCTTGTGAAAATATTTTTCTGTATTCTTTGCCATAATCTGGTTGCTGGGTACTGGTTACCGGTAACTGGTAACCGGTAACTATTTTAATTAAGATGCTAATATCTTTACGATCTTCATCCATTCTTCGCTGATGCCGCCTTTATTCTTTACTGCCTTTTCAAGCGGTATGTAATGCATCCGGTTATTCTGGATACCGACAAATACATTATGTCTTCCTTCCAGCAGGCATTCCACGGCATGATAACCCATGCGGCTGGCGATCAGCCTGTCAATACCTGTCGGGGATCCGCCTCTTTGTATATGCCCAAGAATAGCGACTCTTATCTCCGCATTCGGAAGATGTTCTTTCAATACTTTTTGCACTTCATTGGCGCCACCGAATTCATCACCTTCCGCCACCACGATCAGGTTCACCAGTTTTTTCCGGCGTTCTTTTTCCTGCAAGGAGAGGATGATATCGTTGATATCCGTTTTTCTTTCGGGGATCAGGATATTCTCGGCGCCGGTGGCAATGCCGCTGTGCAGGGCGATGTAGCCAGCATCACGTCCCATTACTTCAATGATGAAGATGCGGTCGTGTGCATCCATGGTATCCCTTATCTTATCTATTGCCTGGATAGCGGTGTTCACTGCCGTATCGAACCCGATGGTGTAATCGCTGCCATGAATATCTTTATCTATCGTGCCGGCGATACCGATACAGGGGATATCAAATTCCTGGCTGAATTTAACGGCGCCACGGAAAGAACCATCACCGCCAATGATCACCAACCCGTCGATCCCCATTTTCTTCAGGTTATCATAAGCTTTTTGTCTTCCCGGCGCTTCATAGAACTCTTTGCACCTTGCCGTTTTGAGTATCGTGCCGCCCCGTTGAATAATGTTGGCGACAGAACGGCCCTCCATTTTTACAATATCTTGTTCTATCAGGCCCTGGTAGCCACGCATGATGCCATATACTTCCAGGCCATGATAAAGACCAGTGCGTACAACTGCCCTGATAGCTGCATTCATTCCGGGTGAATCGCCTCCTGATGTAAGAACTCCGATCCGCGTAACTTTTTTTGCCATTAATTAATTCGAATAACGGTTTAAAATAAGATGATCAAGACAGGCAACAATCGTAGATATAGTACCGAAGTCTCAAAAATAAGATTTTGTTGCCGAATGTGTGTTCAGGCAACACATTATATATTGATATTGGTACGAATAAGCGTTAGGATGTCAGTTTTTTGTGTAAAATACCCACTAACACGTATAAAAAGCAGTAAATAGTTTTTGTTTATTGAGATATCAATTATGTTTATCTACAGATCATTGTTGCTGATTACCTGCCTGCTGTCCCCGGAATGTTTTGGTCAGCCAGATGCCTCGAAGATCGTCAGGGCATTTCCTATCACAAAATATATTGTTGATCTCACGGATAGCACTAAAGTGGTGCAGGTACAGGTACCCGGAGGAGTGTCCATAGCAGAAAAACAGGTAGGCCTGCTGAAAGGTGTGTACAGGGATAAGCATTCCGATACAATAACAATAGGTGCAGGGCGCTGCCATCTTATAAAAGGAGATTACTATTATTTTTCTATTAAGTATAAGCAAAGTGGCCGGCTGCCGGCGGAAGGCGACCTGCTATATACGATCGTTAATAATACCCCGGTATACCACGGTCAGGTCATAAGGCTGGCAGGTTCTTTTATCGGTCTTCAAAGTGTGTATGAAAAAGCATACTATGACCGCTATACTGTTTTTCGTCAATGGGAGCAGGCAGATGAGGCGGCGATGGTTGACTCAATGGTCGCTGATATACATTTTACCGGCGCCTATTTCCTGGATAATAATCCCGGAATGAATGTAAAGATCAAAGGGGGACGGTATGATGGCAAAATGGTATTGAATACAATGGTTGTATGCGGCACAAAAGATATAACTGATTTTTTGGATTATATGATCGCAAGACCCAGGCTTTACGCTGGCAGGGAATGGAAGATATCAGAAATATTTGCAACATGGTTATCGGAAGGGGCGCCGGTTGTTATAAAAAAGTAACAGCAGAATTAAACTGTAGGGTTCAATATTTTTAAAGAAGGCCGGAAAACACAGGTAAATGATTTGTTCGCCCCCTTGCCGGGTACTTTCTTTTTTTCCGGCCGTTTCAGTTATCTTTAGCGGCCTAAAAAAGAAACATGAAAAAACTATTACTGCCCGTTGCCCTTATTGCTGTGCTATGCGCCGGTGCCCAAATAAAATATCCCGAGACAAAGAAAACAGATATCGTTAACGACTATAATGGGGTACAGGTGGAAGACCCCTACCAGTGGCTGGAAGATGATAATAGCGACGTTACAAAAGACTGGGTGAAGCGGCAGAACAAAGTGACCTTCGATTACCTGGCTACCATACCATTCAGGGATAAAGTAAAGAAAAGACTGGAAATGCTTTGGGACTATCCCAAATACACTTCACCTTTCAGCAAAGCCGGTTATTACTATTTTTTTAAAAATGAAGGTTTGCAGAACCAGTCCATCCTGTACAGGCAAAAAGGACTGGATGCACAACCGGAAGTATTCCTCGACCCCAACAAATTGAATAAAGACGGGATCGCTGCATTGGGCAGCATCAATTTCAGTAAAAGCGGTAAGTACCTGGCCTATTCAGTAGCAGTGGCCGGCAGCGACTGGAAGGAGATATTCATTATGGATGCTGTTACAAAAACAGTGCTCACTGATAAAGTAGAATGGACAAAATTCGGCGGCGCTGACTGGAACGGCGATGATGGTTTTTATTACAGCGGCTATGATAAGCCCGATGAAAAATCAAAACTGAGCAAACAAAACGAATTCAATAAAGTCTTTTACCATAAAATAGGAACTCCGCAGTCGGCTGATAAACTTATTTACGAGGATAAGAATAAGCCGTTGCGTTATTATGGGGCCGGTCTTACGGAAGATGGCAGATTTTTAATATTAGGTATCTCGGAAGGAACCAGCGGCGGCGAAATATGGTACCGTGATATGAAAGATCCGGCGCAAAAGAAT
The DNA here is from genome assembly GCA_036520835.1 of Chitinophagaceae bacterium. Classification (GTDB taxonomy): domain Bacteria; phylum Bacteroidota; class Bacteroidia; order Chitinophagales; family Chitinophagaceae; genus VBAT01. The sequence goes on from DATDIX010000108.1 coordinate 10,068, forward strand.
TTTAAGTTACTGATCGCAGGATTTAAAACACAACCTGATGTAATAGATAACAACGGCGATAAATTACTGGTTCGCACCAACGATGATGCCCCCAATTACAAGGTAGTGCTGATCGATCCTAAAAATCCGGGTAAGGCGAACTGGAAAACAGTGATCCCTGAAAAGGATGAAGCATTGCAAAGTGTTAGCACAGGCGGTGGTTATTTATTTGCCAATTACCTGAAAGATGCGTCTACCCGGGTGAACCAATATAATTATGAAGGTGCGATGATCCGTGAGATCAGGTTGCCGGGCATTGGTACTGCAAGTGGTTTTGGCGGAGAGAAACTGGATAAAGAATTTTTTTATACCTATTCTTCATTCAGCACACCGCCTTCTATTTACCGGTATGATATCAAAGCAGGGGAATCCACGCTTTTCCGTAAGACCAAGATCAGTATGAACACGGAAGACTTTGTAACCGAGCAGACTTTCTTCACCAGCCGGGATGGGGCCCAGGTGCCTATGTTCATTACGTACAGAAAGGGATTGCAACTGGATGGTAGCAATCCTGTATTGATGTATGGGTATGGCGGGTTTAATATACCGGTCACACCGGGATTTAGCATCAGCAATGCTTTTTTCATTGAGCAGGGTGGAGTGTATGTGGTGGTTAATCTTCGTGGTGGCAGTGAGTATGGTGAGAAATGGCATAAGGCGGGAATGCTGGAGAAAAAACAAAATGTGTTCAACGATTTTATCGTGGCTGCTGAATTCCTGATCAAAAGAGGATATACGAATAACCAGAAGATCGCCATCAAGGGGGGAAGTAACGGTGGACTGCTGGTAGGTGCGGCTATGACGCAGCGTCCTGATCTTTTCAAAGTGGCATTGCCTGCAGTGGGTGTAATGGATATGCTGCGTTTTCACCGTTTCACGGTGGGCTGGGGATGGACAGTTGAATATGGTAACGCCGATTCCGCTTCACAATTTCCGTTTCTCTACAGGTATTCACCCTATCACAACCTGAGACCCGGGGTGAATTACCCCGCAACATTAATAACTACTGCCGATCATGATGACCGTGTAGTGCCGGCCCACTCGTTCAAATTTGCTTCCCGCTTACAGGAGTACCATTCGGGAACTAATCCTGTTTTGATACGCATTGAAACCAATGCAGGCCATGGAGCAGGTAAACCAACCAGCAAACAAATTGATGAAGCCGCGGATACCTGGAGTTTTGTAATGCAGAATCTCGGAATGACATTTGAAGACGATCCATCGAACATGGCAACAAATGATGACAAGAACGGCGATAAAAGCGGTGGTAAGGGTACACAGAAACCCGGCGAGGGTGACAAAAAATCTGCGAAGGATGCTAACCGGAAGATAAAAGGGTTTTAAATTTTAATTGATATAAAGATCCCTTTCCAAAAAAAGGGATTTTTTTTATTCGTTCAGTTTAATTTAATGCAATGAAGCTGCTTGTTACCGGCGCCAATGGTTTCCTGGGTTATTATCTTATCGAACAGCTATTGGCCAAAAAATATTCTGTCATTGCTACGGGCAAAGGGGCATGCCGTCTTCCGTTTGAGAAGCAGGATGGCTTTCTCTATGAAGAAATGGATTTTACCGATCCTTTCAATGTGCATGATGTATTTGAAAAGCATAAGCCTGCTGTCGTGATACATGCCGGCGCCATGAGCAAGCCGGATGATTGCGAACAAAACCAATGGCAGGCATACATAACAAATACCGAGGCCACCCTGACAGTATTATTAAATGCGGAGGAACATAAAAGTTTCTTTGTTTTTATTTCCACTGATTTTGTTTTTGACGGGGAAAAGGGAATGTATAAAGAGGATGATGCGCCCAACCCGGTTAATTTTTACGGCAAAACAAAACTGGAAGCTGAAGAAGCAGTGAAAGAGTATGAACATGACTGGGCGATCGTCCGTACGGTACTTGTATATGGCAAACCGCAGATGGGAAGATCCAATCTCCTGGCGATAGTAAAAGAAAAATTGGGGAAAGGAGAATCGTATAATGTCGTAGATGACCAGGTGCGGACACCGACTTATGTAGAAGATCTCGCTGCCGGCATTATTTCAATAATAGAAAAAAAATCAAAAGGTGTTTATCATATATCAGGCGAAGATGTATTAACGCCTTACCAGATGGCTGTCAAAGCTGCTGAATATCTTGGATTGGATACTTCACTGATCAAAAAAGTAACAGCTGCCAGCTTTTCACAACCGGCAAAAAGACCGCCTCAAACCGGGTTTGTTATTGACAAAGCAAAAAGGGAGTTAGGGTATAAGCCGGTATCATTTAATGAGGGGATGAAAAAGACGTTTGAATGATCACTTCATATCAGTGCTTCCCGTAATTCTTTTCACCGGCAAGTATTGCCACAGTAAGATTATTTTCCTTTGGCGGTATCGGGCAATTATATTTCCCGCTTACATAAGCGCAATAAGGGTTATAGGCCTTATTAAAATCAATTACGATCCTGTCGCCTGTAATATCATTGAAGGTAAGGTCAATATACCTGCCGGATGAATAGGTTTCTTCACCGGAGGTAAGATCAGTAAAAGGAAGAAAGAGGTGTTCACGGTATTCCTCCACTGTCATTAGTTGCTGGGATTGATAGATATTGAGGGTAAGCGCTGTATCATGTATGGTAAAATGAAGGGTGCCATAAACCCTGAATACTTTTTTCATCGTGCCGGAGGTAGGCATACTGAACCAGCTTCCGTTCCTTACCCGCTCAAACTTTGCCGTTATTTTATACTTTTCATTTACCGGGAAGAATTTCAACAGCTTTTTATCATCTCCGGTCACTACTTCGTGTTTTTCAACATAATTCTTAATGTAATTGTCCAGGGAATCTTTATAACTGTTCTGCGCTGAGGAAAGCGTGGATATAAACAAAAGCATTATTAAAATGAATCTTGTTCTGGTCATAAAATAAAAATAGGTATTATTTTTTTTAATCACTGTCATACATATGAACCAAAGCTAAAAATGATAACCATACAAGACATTTGAGCTGGTTACAAAACATGCTCTTGTATGTCTTAATGCCTTGTATGGTTAAAATAACATAAGGGTTGTTTTATCAGGATAGCAGGAGTTTTTATTCAGGATGGGAGAAGTGCAATTATGAACGAACCGGCAAATGCACTTCCGCCATCATACATCGGGCGCTGCCGCCGCCATTGGTTTCGATCGTGGTAAGAGGAGAGTGAATGATCTGGTTGAATGACCTCAGCTTATTCCATTGCCCGTCTGTCAATGACTCAAATGCCTGTGATGACATAACGAGTAACTTTTCTCCCTTATTATTTTCTACCTGCAGCATATTCCCCGCAAAGCGGTTCATCTGGTTCAATGAAATTTCAATGATCTCTTTGCCTGTTTGTTTGATAGTGTTTGTTACATGTTCTTTTTCATTTTTATCCCGTATAGAATCAAAGCAGATCACCACGTATCTGTCAGCTACACACATCATCACATTGGTATGATAGATATCCTGCCCTTTGCCGTCTGTTGCATGAAAAAGGCAGGCAGTATATCCCATTTGTTTGCAAAAGTCACTGAGCACTTTTTCATTAGTTCGTGGAGAAAGGCAGGCATAAGCAATTTTATTTTCCCTGTCCAGCACCATGCTTCCTGTGCCTTCGAGGAAAATGTTCTCTTTCTCATAACCGGTCAGGTCAATTTTTTTATCAATGGAGAATTTCTCAGCTATTTTGTCCAGTACATGTTGTTTTCTTTCTGCCCTCCTGTTCACGGCATACATCGGGTAAAGAAGTATTCGTCCGTCATTATGAAAAGATACCCAGTTGTTCGGGAAAATGGAATCGGGAGTATAGGGAGCAGGCGTGTCTTCCACTACTGTAACGTCCACACCGTTTTCCCGCAGGATATTTACAAACGTGTCAAATTCCTTCAGCGCTTTTTGTTGTATATCATCCTCGTTGCTTTTTACCTGGAAAGCGTTGTTCACGGCTGTTTCGGCATTATAGCCAAAATTCACCGGCCGGATCATCAGTATGTGTGAAGTTGTTTGCATGAAGATCAAAAGTCAAAAGAGTCAAAAAAGTCAAATGAGTCATATTAGTATCCTGCATCCAGCATCCAGTATCTAGTATCTAGTATCTAGTATCTAGTATCCAGTATCTGGCCTCACTCCACCTCATCTCTCAGCAGCGGCATACTCATACAATGAAAACCGCCCCTTGCTCTTGATAATTCGGCTGATGGCATGGTGATCAATGTGTCTTCCATCTCCGCTGCATTTATTTCCCCGCTTTCTAATTTTGCCACCAGTTCATGAGCATGAATGATGGTAAAACCGGCTTCTTTAAATGCTTCCACTGTTTTGTCATTCCGGTCATAGCCAAGCACCACCCCTTCTTTTAATGCCAGCAGGTTGCAGGAGTCAGTCCATTGCTCGCGGGCATCAAAGGGAAATTCGTTGTTGCCGGAGTAAATAAATTGCACTTTTCCTTTTGCACCCAGGTCGTTTTCACTGATATCGGTCAGTAACTCTTCGAGATTATCATAATACTCGGGATTAGACGGGTCTTTTTTCCTGAATTGCGTGATCTCGATCTTGTCATCTTTTTTCTTGCCTTCCAATATGCGTTGCACCGGGTCAGCATCTTCTTTTTTGATCGACTTTTTTGAAAAATTGCCCAGCATTACCCATACATTTCTTTTCACCTGGGTAAACACCGTATCAATATGCATATAGTCCCTTTTCTTGGGAATTTTGATCACTGTGATCTTTTTGACAATATTCCTTTCAAATAATATATTGATCACCTGGTGTGCCGCTTCCTGGCTGGTCCGTTCACTCAGGCCAATCAGTAAATGATCTTTTGTGATCACCATGATGTCACCGCCTTCCAGCGTTACTTTTTTATCATCACCTTCTTTTGGTAAAAGAAAGTGGTGGGAAGTATCCGGTATTTCAATTACGTTCTCCCTGTATCCCGCAAACATCGGGTGGTTGAAAAAAATATACTTGACCAGCAGCGCTTCTCTTGTTCTTGCTTTTTTGGCCGGTTTGTTCAGTAAGATATGATCATTGATAACAATGCCGATATCCCGGGTGAAGATAAGATTGGGCACAGGCGGGAAAAGCATTACCTCTTCACTGATGGAGCCGCTGATAAAAACCTTTGCCAGTTGCACCGCCGAAAGGGAAGCCAGTTCAGTTTGTGTCTGGTAAGAGCAACTTTCGATAGCACAGACCGAAGCGATCAGTTTCAGTTTGATTTCATGGTCGTTGAGTATATCACTGAGTAGCCATTGCACTTCTACAACCTTGTCAGAACCGAAAAAATCAGGATGACCGGGTTTATAAAAATTGAACTTGTTCTTTTTATCATCAATTATTGCCAGGCGGCCTTTTATCTTGCCGGGATCAAGGAAATAGAGCAATAGTTTTGTATAGTAGTCATATTCTTTCCGGCGGATGGTTTCGAGGTGCACTATATCTTCAAATAACCAATCCTGTGCTTTTGACGGTACTACTTTTCCTAACCCGCTGTCGGGACTGTGAACCAGTAGCCGTCTTAGCGGGCCAATTTCTGAAGTGACGGATATTCTCAGGTCTTTTTTAGCCATAATAGTTTTTTTTCAAATAATAGATCAGCAGGAAGCTGATTCAGCTTCATTGCATCAGCGGATAGCAAGAATATTAATCTGGAATATAAAAGTTGGCCGGAAGCATATCGGCAAACTTACTAATGCGGACTATATAGAACCGGGAACGCATAAAACCTGCAATCGTTTGCCAAAGGTAGGCAAAACCGTTAACAAGTTAAAATGGTGACAGCTTAATGACACGGGTAAGTCCATCGAAGGCACACCTCATTCATGCGCCGCCAGCAGCGGGACAGAACTGTGATAGGCCAGCTTTTTTGTATGACTGGTGCTAAAAAGATTTTCGACAAATGAATGATTTTTGGGTATAACGACGAGAAGGTCAATATTCCTGTCTTTAGTAAATTGTTCTACGGCGTCATAAAAATCATTCATACCGATAAAATAGAATTCTGGTTTGAATTCGGCAAACATTTTCTGCATCTTAGCTTTTTCTGCAAGGTATTCTTCAGTCAGCGACACGTAATGTTCGTTACTCACGTTTACTATATGCAGGCTAGCTTTAAACATTTCAAGAACCGTTTTTATAGCCAATACCGGTGTGGAGGCTTCTACATCTTTGAAGTCAGATGTCAATGCGATATTCTTTATGCCACTGTATTTTGCATCCGGAGGAATGATCATTACCGGGCAGACATTCTGTTCAGCCATTTTGATCGTATTGCTGCGGGTAAATACCTGCTTCCACTCTTCTTTTTCAGATATGCCCATCAGGATCAGTTCGGCCGATTTCTGGTAGGCAAGCCGGCCTAAAGAGTCAATCAGGTCTTCCCCGTATTCTTTGACGCATTCAATATTATTATTTACTCCCTTTTGCAGCAATTCTTTTTTCAGGTTCTCCAGGTATTGACCAACCGATTCTGATTCTTCTTCATTGCTGAACATGTTATATAATATCACCCGGGTGGCCGGTTTGCCGCTTAACATGGCAGCTGCATACCGGGCGGCATTAAGAGAAGTTTCCGAAAAATCAACAGGAATTATGATGTCTTTCATTTGTGTAGTTTTGATTGGTGATGGCAAAGAAACAGAAAAATCAAGCATTTTACAAAGAAGTCAGCTTACCGCAAAATCCACAGCCGCCGCCGCATGTATCCGTGCAGTATCAAAGACCGGCACCGCCACATCGGGTGGTTGAATAAGCAAAGGTATCTCCGTACATCCAAGTATGATCCCTTCTGCTCCTTTTGTTATTAAGTCATGTATAACTGACAGGTAGCGCTGTTTGGTAGTTTCTTTAATAAGACCCCTGCCCAATTCTTCAAAAATTGTATAGTGAATGAATTGACGGTCCTCCTCTCCGGGTATGATCGTTTCAATTCCCTGTGCGGTTAGTTTTGATGTAAAGAAATCATGTTCCATGGTAAACTTAGTTCCCAGCAGCCCGACTTTCTTCAAGCCCATTTTGCTGATAGCAGCAGCGGTGGCTACAGCAATATGAACGATGGGCAAGCCGATCTTTGCTTCCGCTTTTTCTGCGACCAGGTGCATGGTATTGGCGCAAAGCAGGATGGCTTTGGCCCCTGCATTTTTCAACTGTTCTCCTGCTTCGCTGACCATTTTAAGGTTCGCCTCCCAGTCGTTGGCGTCGTTGTTCCTTTTAATATCCGCATAGTTAAATGAGTAAATGATGCATTGGGAAAAATTCAATCCGCCCAGTCTTTCATTAATGCCTTCGTTGATCAGTTTGTAATAATCAATGGTGGATACCCAGCTCATGCCACCGATAAGTCCAAGTGTTTTCATTCAATTATATTTTTTCAAATCTTAATTCCTGTATTCCCTGTTTCCATATTTTATCACCTAATGCTTTTAAGAGTTCCAGGTCTTCCTCTATCACTTTGCCAAAGATATTACCGCAGTCAACTAATTTACCTTCCCCGTAAAATATACCCATGCATTTTTTGATCTTGTTCCTTTCAGGTTTTAAAGGAGCGATAACAATTTCGCCGGGTTCCGCAAATATCGAAGCATTTTCCTGTGGTATATCAAGTATGGGGGCATCGTCAATCCAGATCTCCGGCCCCGATATCCGGGCATGCAGGAAAGTACGGGAAAAAGGCATTGCTTTTAAAAAAGCTTCCGATGTGACCGGGGCTGTATGGTAATAGCAGGTAAATCGTATTACCTGCGCATCGGTTGTTCTGATCCGGAAGTCCGCCATTATATTTTCCATTTTGAAGCGTTCAGGTGAAGGAACTTAATTTTCGTCAGGATTTTCTGCGATATTTAGGTTAAAGATCATTTATGCGGCGAATACTTTTTCTATTAGTTATTCACTTTTTTATCTGTGTGCAACTCAATGCGCAGGTTCCTGTTCGATTGTATGATAATATTCCGAACAGCATACCTTCCCCGGATAAAGAGAAAAGCGTAACAACGAACGGGGTTCTGAGGATCAGTAAGGTTTCGGTTCCTTCTATGACCTTATACAAACCGTCATCGCCAAATGAAAAACGGGCAGCTATCATTATTTGTCCCGGAGGCGGTTATGGTATCCTTGCTGCCAGTCATGAAGGCGCTGATGTGGCCAGGCTGTTCAATGAATGGGGTATCACTGCTTTTGTTTTGAAATACCGTTTGCCTGATGATACAATTATGATAGATAAAAAGATCGGGCCGTTGCAGGATGCACAAAGGGCATTGCAATTAGTAAGGGAGAATGCGGCGACATGGAATATTGACACGACCAGGATCGGGATCATGGGTTTTTCAGCAGGAGGTCATTTAGCGGCTACTGCATCCACTCATTTCAGCAAGGCGGTCATTGAGAATGCAAATAATATTTCACTACGCCCTGATTTTTCCATACTCATTTACCCTGTCATCAGTTTTACAGACAGCCTTGCTCATATGGGCAGCCGCAATAATCTTGTTGGCAAAAACCCTTCCGTAAAAGATATTATGGAGTATTCCAATGAAATGCAGGTAACTGCTCAAACTCCCCCGGCATTTTTGGTGCATGCCAGCGATGATAAAGGCGTGAAAGCAGGGAATAGTGTTAAGTATTATGAAGCGTTATTGAAGAATAATGTACCTGCAGAGCTGCATCTTTACCAGAAAGGCGGACATGGATTTGGATTAAATAATAAAACGACCAGCGATAAATGGATGGAGCGGTTGAAAAACTGGCTGTTGAGTAATAATTATCTTTAGTGATCCCCGGAATGAACAAACCTGTTGTCTCTGAAATATGGATATATCCCGTCAAATCGCTGGGCGGCATCAGGCTGTCATCAGCTAAAGTATTGCCCAAAGGACTGGAACATGACCGGCGGTGGATGCTGATCGATGAAGAAAATAAATTCATGACGCAAAGAGTTTATCCGCAGATGGCCCTTTTCAAATTAGCCTGTCACGAAGGGAAGTTTTCTATTCACTACCGGGATGAATGCATGGATCTTCCTTTTGAGGGAAGCATTGATCCCATCAGCGCAATTGTATGGAACGATATTGTAGATGTATTTGAAGTAAGCAGGCAACACAGTAACTGGTTCTCGGAAGTTTTAGGCTTGAAATGCAGGTTGGTTTCTTTCCCGGAGAATAATGCAAGACCTGTTGATCCCCGTTATACTATTAATGATGATCATGTCAGTCTTGCGGATGGTTATCCACTACTGATCATCGGGCAAAGTTCATTAGATGATCTCAACAAGCGGTTAGATGATCCCCTGCCCATGAACCGTTTTCGTCCCAATATTGTTTTTACCGGGGGTGAACCTTTTGAAGAGGATGATTGGAACCAGTTCCGGATCGGTCAAAACCGGTTTGCAGGGGTAAAGCCCTGTTCACGTTGCGTATTAACAACAGTTGATCAGGATACAGGGATAAAAGGCAAGGAACCTTTAACAACACTGGCTACATTCCGTATGCGTGATAATAAAATATATTTTGGTCAAAATCTTATTCCCATTGATCATGCTGAAATAACTGAAGGAGATGAGATCGTTCGGGAATAAATTATGCCAATGACAAATTCCCCGTTTTTACACTAAATTCATAGCTTCCTAAAGCCATTGCAATGCACATGTCAGTCTGTAACAAAGCCCTGAAATATCCTGCTGTAGGTTTTTTGATCATTATTTTACTCCATGCATGTACCGAAAAATCATCAGAGCAATACGATAAGTGGGAAGAATACCTGGGAGGGCCGGGGAGAAATCATTATTCATCACTCACACAGATCAACCCGGCTAATGTAAAAGATCTTAAAGTGGCCTGGACTTATTCAGCTCCTGACAGCGGGCAAATGCAGATGACTCCCATCATCGTGGATGGAATATTATATGGAGTGACAGCAACAGTGCAGGCATTTGCACTGGATGCGGCTACCGGTAAAGAGATATGGCGTTTTGGTGATACACTGAGGGCATGGCATAGTACCAGCAGGGGAGTGGCCTACTGGAGTGATGGAAAAGATAAACGGATCCTTTATACGATCGGCCCCAACCTCGTGGCATTGGATGCCCTCACAGGAAAACTGATCGAAAGCTTTGGCGAAAAAGGGAAAGTTGACCTGCATACAGGTTTGCCAGCAAGTGCAAAAAACAAATTCATTATTTCCAATACACCGGGAACTGTTTTTGAAGATATGATCATTATGCCTGTTCGTGTGGCGGAAGATGAACATGCAGCGCCGGGAGATATACGGGCTTTTAATGTTCGTACGGGTAAATTGGTCTGGAGTTTTCATACCATCCCTTATCCGGGTGAGCCGGGTTACGATACATGGCCGGAAGATGCATATAAAAATTCAGAAATAGGCGGTGCAAATAATTGGGCCGGTATGGCTGTTGACAGAAACGCAGGTATATTGTTCGTGCCGACTGGTTCGGCGGCGCCAGATTTTTTTGGAGGCCATCGCAAAGGCGCTAACCTGTATGCTAATTGCCTGCTGGCATTGGAGGCAAAGACCGGTAAACTTATCTGGCATTACCAGTTTGCTCATCATGATCTGCTTGACAGGGACATGCCTTGCCCGCCTAACCTGCTTCGTGTAAAACAAAATGGTAAAACAATTGATGCGGTGGCACAGGTTACCAAGCAGGGATATGTTTTTGTATTTGACAGGAAGACCGGTAAGCCTTTATTCCCGATTGAAGAAATAAAAGCGCCTGCTTCCGGGCTGGCAGGAGAATCAGCATGGGAAACGCAGCCTGTTCCCACATTACCCAGGCCATTTGCAAGGCAGGCTAATGAACTAACGGAAAATGATATCAGTCCCTATGCGGAAAATAAGGAAGAGTTGCTGAATATTTTCCGCCTGTCTGATAAAAAATTATTTGCGCCACCCAGCGTGGAAGGAACTTTCTTGTTACCTGGTTATGATGGCGGAGCCGAATGGGGTGGCGCTGCCGCCGATCCGGATTCAGGTATCCTGTATGTGAACTCAAATGAAATGGCCTGGATACTGAAGATGAGCGTTGTTACTGGTGCAAGTCCGGGCAATTCTTTATCGCCGGGGGAAAACCTTTACACCAGTTATTGTTCCGGTTGCCATGGAAAAGATCTTTCGGGTAATGTGCAAAGTGGTTATCCTTCTTTATTAAACATAGCGCAGAAAAAAAGTAAGGATGACATTGATAAACTTGTTATTTCAGGAAAAGGAATGATGCCTGGTATGCCCCATATTCCGGAAGAGCAGCGAAAGGCGATAACCGCTTTTTTATTTAATGAAGAAAAAAAAGAAGTGATTTCTTCAGTGGCTATTAATAGTAAGCCTGTTCTCCCTTATAAACATGCAGGCTATACAAAGTTTTTAGACAGCAAAGGCCTGCCGGCCATTTCACCACCCTGGGGAACATTGAATGCGATTGACCTGAACACGGGAGAATATCTATGGAAGATCCCTTTTGGGGAAACACCATCATTGCAGCAGCAGGGATTCCCGCAAACAGGTAGTGAAAGTTATGGAGGACCGGTGGTCACTGCCAGTGGTCTTTTATTTATTGCGGCCACAAAAGATGGAAAGTTCAGGGCATTTGATAAGCGGACGGGTAAGTTATTGTGGGAAACGCAACTGCCTGTACCCGCTTTTGCTACGCCTGCTACTTACGAGGTAAACGGGAAACAATATATAGTAATGGCATGCGGCGGCGGGAAACTGGGAGCGCCGAAGGGCGATAAAATAATTGCGTTTGCGCTGGAGTGAACAATCTGTGATCATTCTTGTTTTGCAAATGGAAATATTCTTCAGTAAATAAAAAAGGATGACAGGGGAAAAGAGAAAAAGAAAATTCAGATGGTTAAGGCGGTTACTAAGAGTGGTTGTTGTGTTGATCAGTTTGTTCATCATCGCCTGCTTTATTTTCGATCATTATGTGCAGTTCCGCAGATCGGATGAAGAGTTGAAAAAGATATTTGCCGAAAGAAATATTGACGGCAAGATCAGCTATTATACAACACATGGCAGGACGCTGCGCTATTCCAGCGCCGGCTACGATAGTTTACCTACTTTATTAATGCTGCATGGCTCACCCGGTTCTATCAGTTATTATAGCGGCCGGTTTGCAGATAGTGTAATAAGAAAAAATTTCAAAGTATATGCTGTTGACCGCCCCGGTTATGGTTATTCCGGTTTTGGCGATCCTGAACCTTCTATTCAAATGCAATCAGAAATGATCCGGCCCATACTGGACAGTCTTCATAAAGCATCACGGCCTATCATTATAATGGGCGGGTCCTATGGTTCATCCGTTGCCTGCCGCCTTGCCATGGATCATCCTGAGTTGGTGGATGGACTGGTATTAACAGGACCTTCGCTGGGCCCTGGAATGGAAACCTATTTCTGGTTCACCCATATTATTGAGAATGGAGCGATCCGCTGGTTTATCCCGAGATTGTTCAGGTCTGCTAATACAGAGAAAGTACATCATAAGGCTGAGCTGGAAAAAATGCTTCCCTACTGGAAAAATATTAAAGTACCTGTCATTTACCTGCAGGGAGAAAATGATGATATCGTTGATACATCCAATGCGAGTTTTGCCCGGCAGCAATTGATCAATGTCCCTTACCTGGAAATAAAATTTATCAAAGGCAGGGCACACCGCCTGGCACAGTTCGAATGGCCGGTTATCCGGGAAAGCATCATGAAAGTATATGACATGGCAAAGAAAATCGATTCAGCCAGGGTAGTGGCGGTCAGATAAGTCTATTTCTTTTCGACATACTCTTTCAGGCTTGTACCAATGATCTCAGTCCAGCCCTTTTCAAAGTTTTCTTTGGCGAAGTCAGGATTACTGGCTGAGAAAGTTTCAAGCCCGCTATGCGTCAATTTCAATTTTGTTTTATTCCCTTCAGGGAATAATTCAAAGGTGACAAGCGAATCACCCGGGTCGTCTTCATATCTCCAGCTATAAGATAATTTTTTACCTACGACCACTTCAGTTATTCTGCACAGGTGCAGGTATCTTTTCTTTTCTTCGGTTTCACCATAGAAGCTGAATTCAAAACCTACTTCAGGTTTAAATTCAGCCAGGTCAAAATACCATTCTTTCATTTTATTCTTATCAGTAATAGCCTGCCATACTGTGTCAATGGCAGCGTTATAGATTCGTTCGATGGTAAATGGTTTTGATTGCATATCCCGTTATTTTATATGATCAATGATCAGCCGTTTACTTCCTGGTTTTCTTTTTTTGTTCTTTATTTAGAAAACCTTCAAGGGCATCCAGTTTTTGGGTCCAGAACGTTCTGTACTTTTCGGTCCAGTCAGCCACTTCTTTTAGTTGTTTTAAATTGGCATGGCAATACCGCTCTCTTCCTGTTTGTTTAATTTGAATTAAACCACATTCAGCCAATATGCGGATATGTTTGGACACAGCCGGCCTGCTGATATCAAATTTTTCAGAAACGGCATTAAGATTTAAAGGATTATTAGCCAATAATCCGATGATCTGCCTGCGGGTGGGGTCGGCGATAGCCTGGAATACATCTCTTCTCATTGTGTAACCTTTCGGTTACAAATATAAATGAAACCGTTTGGTTACGCAAAATTTATTTTTGTTTAACCAAACAGGTTTTTTACAGGATAAACAAAAAGCCGGCCTGTAGCCACTAATCTTTATTATTTATTCGGGATATGAAACTTTGAAACCCATGAAGGATCAATTGATTTTGGATCATTGAGATCAATCACGGGGTGTTCTTCCATATCTACCATCAGCAGGTATATATGCCGCGGATCATCAGCAAAGGTTGTTTTTTCCCATAAATAAGTGCAGGAATGCTGGCCTTTCAGTTCGTTTGCCGGGATAGGCCTGCTGCTGCTGACACCATTTTTATATGTCCGGTATGTTCCTTTTTCAGCTTTGGTGATAAATATCTTTTGACCTTTTGCATCTTTTGTAAACTCAACAGTTCCTTCCACCTGTGTCCATGCTTCGGTCATACTGCCATAGGTATTGGCCTGTACATATAGTTGAAATTCAAAACGGTTATTTTCTTTGAATTTGAATTTTACCAGCATACCACCGCCGCTTTGATACGTATTATAATTAGCGCCAGGGGTTGTATTTACGTATCCTATACTGGATACGGTGGAAATGGTCCAGTAAACAGAATCGCCTGTTATTACTTCTGCGGGCACTGAGCCGGTAACATTTTTAATTACCGGTGATTTTTGTTTGCTGATCTGTCCATAGCTGCAAAATGCAACGGCCATGCTTAAAAAGAAAAGAAGAATTTTCATGATCTGAGGTTTTATTAATTATTGGATGAAGTTATCACGGGCAACCAGCCGGAAAAAGAAGGGCAGGAGTGAATTGCTAAGAGAATTGGATGAGTTGAGTTATTTAAGGTGATGGCCGTGTTTCCTGTAAAGCCCGTGTGACTAAAGAACACAGATAAAACCTGTTAATTGAATAATACTGATTTTAAATGGCCGGTGCTACATTTGTTGTATGAGAAAACCAATGGTCTTTATTCTATTCTTTCTTTGCCCCGGCATAAATTGGGCACAGGCTGATACCACGCAAAAAATTAGTATAGGCAGAAAGAACAGCATTGAGCAGCAGCAAAAGCCTTATGTGATATTAATATCATCTGATGGTTTCCGGCATGATTATGCAGAAAGGCACGGAGCAAAAAACCTGCTTGCCCTTAGCAGCCAGGGCATACAGGCGGAGGCAATGATCCCTTCTTATCCGACACTTACTTTTCCTAATCATTACAGTATTGCCACAGGTCTTTATCCGTCACATCATGGGTTGGCGAGTAATTATTTTTATTCTCCCCGGCGAAAACAGTTTTACTCCATGAAGGATCCTGTCACTTTCAAAGATGGCAGTTGGTATGGAGGAACTCCGTTGTGGGTATTGGCGGAGCAACAGCAAATGCTGACGGCCAGTTTTTTCTGGGTGGGCACTGAAGCGGATATTAAGGGTGTTCGCCCGACTTACTATTATGATTTTAATGATTCAATTCCCATTGACAGGCGGATACAGGCTGTGGTAAACTGGCTGCAACTACCGCCGGAACTACGTCCGCATCTGATCACTTTTTAT
>DATDIX010000109.1:0-4412 GCA_036520835.1 Chitinophagaceae bacterium
CCGCCACGCGGCGACCAGGGTCAGCAGGGCAGTTGTGTAGCCTGGAGCAGCGCTTATGCTGCACAAACAGTTTTGAAGGCAGCGGCAACACACGAGGATCCTGCTTCTATTGCTTTCAGTCCTTCCTATTTATATAATCAAATACGCCTGGAAGGATGCCAGGGCTCATATATACAAAGGGCAATGGAGAAGATGCAACAAAATGGAGGTGTCCCGCTAAGCCAGTATCACTATGATGATCAGGATTGTGAACGAATGCCATCATCAAGCGATGTTAATGCAGGAAAACAAAACACGATACATGGATTTACCCGGCTTACCAGCGGGGATAATATCAATGCGATCAGTGTGAGAGCAATTAAGGAACATTTATCAAAAGATGCACCGGTGGTAATAGGAATGATGGTGGGGCAAAGTTTTATGCAGAATATGATGGGGGAAGAATTATGGACGCCGCAGGGTATGGATGCTTCGCAAATGGGAATGGGCGGCCATGCCATGTGTGTGATCGGGTATGATGACCGGAAATTCGGCGGCGCTTTCCAGATCATGAACAGCTGGGGCGAAAAATGGGGCAACAATGGAGTGGGATGGGTACGCTATGGTGATTTTAAAAATTATGTGAAGGAAGCTTATGGTATTGATCCATTACCCAAACGCAGCAATGTAGCCAGCATTCCGTTGGAATGTACTATCGGCCTGGTTAAAAATGAGGATAAACAATACATACAACTACGTTCGATGGGAGCGAATACATTCCAGACCGTCACGCCTGTAAGACCGGGAACAAGATTTAAGATGGAAATAAAAAATGAAACGGAATGTTACATTTATATTTTCGGTGCCGAGAGTGATGGGAAGACCAGTTATGTTTTATTTCCCTACCTGAAACCGGGTGAAACTGTTTCAAAACATTCTCCTTATTGCGGTATTACCGGTTACAGGTTATTTCCCAAAGCACAGTCCATGGAGCCGGATAATGTGGGCACAAGAGACTATATTGCCGTAGTGGTGAGTAAAGATGAGTTGGATTATAGTGGCATTAATAATTCTATTACGCAGGCGGCAGGTGCTACGTATGCAGAAAAAGTAAATAATGCTTTGCGGAGTATCCTGATACCGTCAACAAAGTTTATGAGTAGCAGCGAAGGAAATATTTATTTTAAAGCAGATGCGAACAGTAACAAAGCTGTAGCCGGCATTGTGGCATTTGATAAACAGTAATTTTAATTAAACAGGTAAAGCATTTTTAATGAAGAAAAGTATTTTCCTTGTGCTGGCTCTTGTTATCGTCACCCTGTCTTTCTCCCAGGACCTGAAAAAATTCAACCTGTATAAGCCGCAGGAAAATGCCGAAGAAAAAATAGCTGAAGCAATAAAAAATGCAAAAGCCGGAGGGAAGCATGTGTTTGTTCAGATCGGGGGAAACTGGTGTATATGGTGTGCAAGGTTCAATGATTTTGTGACCTCAGACCCTTCGATCGATTCGCTGATAAAAGCCAACTACATTGTTTACCATCTTAACTACAGCCCGGAGAATAAGAACGAAAAACTGCTGGCCAGGTACAGCTACCCGCAGCGTTTCGGGTATCCTGTCTTTTTAATTTTAGATGGAACCGGGAAATTATTGCATACACAGAATTCCGCTTACCTTGAAGATGGTAAGAAAAGCTATAATAAAGAGACTGTGACCGGTTTTTTCACGGACTGGCGGCCTGCTGCATTAGATCCCAACCAATACAAAGAAAAATAATGAATCCAGGTACAGCTGCTTTTATCCGCCTGATAAAAAATCCTGTCAAATTCAGGGTGTTTTTATTATCAAAATTACCCAGCGCTTATTTCACAGGTGTGCGGGTAAGGGAGATCACTGAAAAAAAATGCATGGTCTCTGTTCCTTACAAATGGTTCTCTAAAAACCCTTTTCGATCCACTTATTTTGCCAGTCTCGCCATGGCGGCAGAGATGAGTACCGGCGCATTATCTATGGCTCATATTTATAAAAGAAAACCATCTGTTTCGATGCTGCTGGTAAAACTGGAAGCAGAGTATTATAAGAAAGCAACAGGCAGGACAACTTTTACCTGTGAAGACGGGGAGTTGATACAGCAGGCAATTGAAGATAGTATTGCTACCGGCGAAGGAAGATCCGTAAGAGCCAGGTCAACCGGTATAAATGAACAGGGAGAAACAGTGGCACAATTTTTTATCACCTGGTCATTTAAAGCGAGGAGTTAAAAAAGGAAAGAAACCTGATGAATGAAATATTTCAATAATTAAAAAATTTCCCCGGGAGGAACAACTAAGTTCCCTTTTAGGGGCGGAGGGGTTTATGAAAATAGCTTTTCACGGTGCAGCGAGGACAGTAACCGGGTCCAAACATTTACTGACATTAAAGAGTGGTAAGAAAATATTGCTTGACTGCGGTATGTTCCAGGGTATGGGAGCGGAAACGGATGAGATGAACCGGCATTTTGGTTTCGATCCGCGGGAAGTTGATGTCATGATCCTTTCCCATGCGCATATTGATCACTCAGGTCTTATTCCAAAACTGGTAAGTGAAGGATTTGCAGGAAAGATATTTTGTACACCGGCCACGGCCACACTTACCGGCATCCTGCTGGAGGATTCAGCGGAGATACAGGAGGATGATGTAAAATATACCAACAAGAGAAGGATCGCACAGGGATTGCCATACCTGCGGCCACTTTATACGCTGGAAGATGCAAAAGCATCGATGGATCATTTTGTGCAGGAAGAATATGGTAACTGGTTCCAGGTAACAGAAAATGTACAGGCCATGTTCACCGATGCGGGCCATATTATCGGCAGCGCCTGTGTGCATTTAAAGATAAAAGAGATTGGGAAAGATACCAGCATCACATTCAGTGGCGATATCGGTCGTTACCGGGATGTGATACTGAAATCGCCGGCTGTATTTCCGCAAGCCGATTATATCATCATGGAATCAACGTATGGAAATAGTTTGCATGATGCTGCTGACAGTACTCCTGAATTATTATTGAAATGGATTAGGCATAGCTGTTTGGAGAAGAAAGGAAAACTGATCCTCCCGGCTTTTAGTGTGGGCCGCACCCAGGAATTATTATTTGCATTGAACCAATTGGAACTGGAGAACTCATTACCTGATCTTGATTACTATGTGGACAGT
The DNA here is from genome assembly GCA_036520835.1 of Chitinophagaceae bacterium. Lineage (GTDB taxonomy): Bacteria > Bacteroidota > Bacteroidia > Chitinophagales > Chitinophagaceae > VBAT01. The sequence continues at coordinate 3,173 of DATDIX010000109.1, forward strand.
CCATTAAGTATTGAAGCGACAGAAGTAATAAAAAGCTATCCAAAATATTTTAACAAGAGCATACAGAAGATCATGCAATCTGATAAAGATCCCTTTGCTTTTAAAGGATTAAAGTATATCAAGACAGTTGATCAGTCAAAGGGTCTCAATTACCAGAATGGCCCGATGGTGATCATTTCCGCCAGCGGGATGGCCGATGCGGGAAGGGTAAAGCACCACATCAGTAATAATATTGAAAGCAGCAAGAACACCATTGTGCTTACCGGTTACTGCGAACCCCGGTCACTTGGCGGGCGGTTAATGAGCGGAGCAAGAGAAGTAAGTATTTTCGGGGTAGAACATGAAGTGCATGCAGAGGTCGGTTCCATACGCAGCATGAGTGCCCATGGCGATTATGAAGATATGAGCCAGTGGCTGGCCTGCCAGGACCCACGGCAGGTGAGCCAGTTATTCCTGGTACATGGCGAATATGAAGTGCAGCAGGATTTCAAACGACGCCTTGTCGGGAAGGGTTTCCGGGATGTAATAATACCGGAGCGACATTTTGAGACAGGTTTGTCCTGATGGCCAACTATAACATTTTGCATACATAGTTTTCACATCTTATTAATAACAGCGGCACCATTTTTACCGTTTATATATAGTCTAAGCTTTATTGATATACTATAAACGGAAAAACCATGAAGAAGAATTGGAAACTGTGGAGCGGATATTTACCCCTCGTTTTCTTGCTTGCAAGTTGTGCCTCCACAGCGCATATCGAAAAAGACGAGAATACAGACTTTAGCCGGTACAAAACTTTTGCCTGGATCGATAAGGATGGGGAAGGAAAACATGATCGCAACAGGACCGACGATCTTACAGAAAAAAAGATTCGTGAAGCGGTGAGCAAAGAACTGGAGAAAACAGCCGGGTGGAAGGAGACAAAGAACAGACCCGATGTTTTACTGAGTTATGATGTATTGGTAGAAAGAACGATGGAACAAAGATCTGATCCTGTTTACTCAAGACCTTTTACAAGAACATTCTATAATCCCTATTCACGCCGGTTCATCAATGTGTATTATCCTTCCCGGTTCATGGGTTATGATAACTATGATGTGCCGTCAAGGGAAGGAACAGTGACCATCTCTATGATCGACGCGAAGTCGGAAAAAACTGTATGGCAGGGATGGACAACTGATGAAGTGAACAGTAAAAACCTGAGCAGTAAGGAAATTCAAAACAGTGTAAGAGCCAT
>DATDIX010000110.1:0-8214 GCA_036520835.1 Chitinophagaceae bacterium
GAGGTGGCGCTGGAGCCCATGTTCATCTTACTGCTGGCGGCTTGTATCATTTATTTTATTGTGGGGCAATACCAGGAAGGGATCATCATGCTGGTTTCCATTTTTATTGTAACCGGCATCTCCCTGTTCCAGGAATACCGAAGCAGGAATGCTGTACAGGCATTAAAAAAAATATCCGCGGCAAAAGCAAAGGTCCTTCGTAATGGAATAGCCGTTCACATAGACAGCGAAGAAATAGTAGTGGATGACCTGTTGCTGGTTGAGGAAGGGGAAATAGTAGCGGCAGATGGGTTAATAATTGCGGCGAATGATCTTTCACTCAATGAATCCATACTTACCGGGGAATCTTTTGCAGTGACCAAATCAGAAGATAACAATGACAATGTATATAGAGGAACATTGGTGATAAGCGGCAGCGCTACGGTAAAGGTCACGGCTGTTGGTTTGAAAACAATGTTTGGTAAGATCGGGTTATCGCTCAAAGAAATTACTGTAGTAAAAACGCCGTTGCAGCGGCAGATCCGTTCATTTGTCCGCAGCATGGTATGGGCAGGCGCCGCTGCGTTTATAATTGTTGTCGGGTTTAATTATTACCAGTCGGGAAATTTCGTTCAGTCTTTTTTGCAGGGACTTACTCTCGCTATGAGCATCCTTCCGGAAGAAATTCCGGTTGCCTTCAGCACATTCCAGGCATTAGGTGCATTCCGGTTGTTAAGGAATAATATTATTGTTAAACAGCCGCAATACGTAGAAACATTAGGCTCTGCAACAGTTATCTGTGTTGACAAAACAGGCACGCTGACCCAAAACAAAATGAGCATCGAATATGTGTATGATGCTGCCGCAAAAGTATCCATACCCGTAAAGGATAATACCGGGTTGCCGGCAACTCTTATTGAATACGCCATGTGGAGCAGCGAGACCAACCCATTTGATCCTATGGAAATATCTATTCATCATTTATACGAAAAGAATGAGGCGGTTGATAAGCGATCACTCTTTAAACAGGTACATGAATATCCTATTGGCGGCAAACCACCCATGATGACGCATATTTTTCAAAATGAGCAGGGCGAAACGATCATTGCGGCCAAAGGCGCACCGGAAGCTATTTTACGTCAAACTAATTTACCTATAGCAGAATTAAAACAGATCGAAGAGCAATCAGTTGCTTATGCAAGGCGGGGTTACCGCGTACTGGGTGTAGGCAAAGGAAGCTGGTCACTGACCCCTGCGGGGAAAGAAAAAAAATGGCCGGTATCGCAGGAGGAATTTGGGTTTGAATTTTTAGGGTTGATCGCCTTCCAGGATCCGCCCAAAGAAAATATTACTGGGACCATTAAAATATTCCGGGAAGCCGGGATACCGGTAAAAATGATCACGGGTGATTATGCGGAAACAGCGCTGGCGATTGCCGGGCAGATACAGTTAGATCATAACAATGAAGTGATCCTGGGAAAAGAAGTATTACAACTGGCAAGAGAAGAATTGCAGCAAAGGGTAAAACGGGTCAATATTTTTGCCCGCATGTTCCCAGAAGCAAAACTGAAAGTGATCGATGCGCTGAAAGAAAATGGCGAAGTAGTTGCCATGACGGGTGATGGTGTAAATGATGGCCCTGCTTTAAAAGCTGCGCACATTGGGATCGCCATGGGGCAGCGGGGAAGTGAAGTGGCAAAAAGCGCTGCCTCATTAATACTTACTGATGATGACCTGGCTCACATGACCGATGCGGTCGCATCAGGCAGGAAGATATATGACAACCTCAAAAAAGCCATTCAGTATATCGTATCTATACATATTCCAATCATACTCATAGTAGCACTGCCTTTATTATTGATGTGGAAATTCACGAATATTTTTTCACCGGTTCATGTCATTTTCCTGGAACTCATCATGGGGCCTACCTGTTCTATCATTTATGAGAATGAACCTATGGAACCCGGAACCATGCAGCGTCCTCCCCGGAAAACAGGCGCCACATTTTTATCGCTCAGGCAGCTATCGGTCAGCATTCTCCAGGGACTGATGATCACGGCCGGTTGCCTGGGCACCGGTTATTATTATATGCAACAGGGAAGTGATGAAGCTACTATCCGTACTGTGATCTTTATTACCCTTTTATTTTCTAATGTATTTCTTACATTGGTAAACCGCTCCTTTGTTGATACCGTTTTTAAAACATTGACGTATAAAAACAACCTGGTGCCGCTTATTATTGGGATCACCATCCTTTTTATTGCAGCCTTGCTTTATTTACCCTTTCTAAGGAATTTATTCAGGCTGGATCAATTGTCGTTTGCTGCAATCGGTACCTGTGCTGTTGTTGCAATGGCCAGCACTTTATGGATGGATGTATGGAAAATATTAAAACGCAGAAGCGGCTTGCAGCAAGGATAAAAGCATATAGCGGTTAAAAGAACTATCTTACCCGCTTAATCAACCAAATGAATAACAGGTTTGATATGCTCATTGATAGTTACATGGATAGTAAGGTGGGCATTGACGCCGGCTTTTTAACGGGGGCTTTATCAACCGGCCTGCGCCAGAATATACAACAGTTACAAAAGGATGATTCGATGATAACTGCCGGAATAGGAAATGCCGGCGTGAAAGATGCTACGCAAACAATGCGGGGTGATAAGATCTGCTGGTTGGATAAAAGCAGCGATAATAAATATGAACAGGAGTTCCTGCAACTGGCAGAAGATTTTATTGAGCACCTGAACCGGACCTGTTATACCGGGATCAATGGGTATGAGTTTCACTATGCCGTATATGAAGAAGGAAGTTCGTATAAGCGGCACAGGGACCAGTTTAAAAATGACAGCGACCGGAAATTCTCGCTGATCAGTTACCTGAATGAAGACTGGCTGGAAGAAGATGGAGGGCAGTTGCTGGTTTACCAGCAGGAGACAGTGCAAAAGATCTTACCCCATTCGCAAACAGCTGTATTTTTTAAAAGTGATGAAATGGAGCATGAAGTGACGATGGCTAACCGGAGCCGGATGAGCATTACCGGGTGGCTGAAGCGAATGTAGGGATAACAGTAAGCTATAAAATAAGAACTGCAATGAGTTGTGTGCTTCACTCCGGGAAAACCAGTATCTTAGTTCAATACTGTAATATTATCAACATGACTAAAAATAACCGAAGGGAATTTTTGACAAAAGCTATGGCATTAGGTTCTGCAGCAATCCTGCCATTTAAAGGTATGAGCAATGAAACGGATGAAACAGAAGAAACCAAAGAACTTCCCTCATTAAAAGGAAGAAAAGTTCTTTTCACCTATGGCGGATGGCCGGGACATGAGCCGGAAAAGTTCAGGGATTATATGGTGCCCTGGCTGAAAGAAGAAGGCGCTGAAGTGCTCGTGTCGGATAAACTCGATCATTATGCTGATAAAACGGTCATGAACAATATTGACCTGGTGATGCAGATAGTCACTATGTCGCAGATCACCAAAGAACAGGAGAAAGGTTTGCTGGAAGCGGTCGAAAAGAACGGAACCGGTATGGCGGGCTGGCATGGCGGGATGTGCGATGCATTCCGCAATAATACGGAGTACCAGTATATGACGGGCGGGCAGTGGGTGTCCCACCCGGGCGGTGTTATTGATTACAGGATAAAGATCACTAACCATAAGGATGAAGTGACCAAAGGGTTGAAAGATTTTGATATCCATAGCGAACAATATTATATGCATGTGGATCCCAATGTAAAAGTGCTGGCCACTACAAAGTTCAATGGCGCTGTTAATGCATGGATCAATGGCTGCGTGATGCCGGTGACCTGGAAAAAAATGTATGGGAAAGGAAGGATATTCTTTACTTCGGTAGGGCATAACCTCGACCACATCACGAAAGTGCCCGGCGCCATTGAGATGCTGAAGAGGGGTGTAAGATGGGCAAGCGGAAGCAAATATTTACCGGCGGAGAAATGGGTATCGCCGGTGTATAAATAAACTATTATGTAAACCGGTTTGCCCGGGTTTGCTATAGTTCTCCTTTCTTCAGTAGCTCCACTGCATTATTTGCAGCCCTCGCAGCTATAGCCATATATGTCAATGAAGGATTTTGAGTAGAAGTGGAAGTCATACAGGCACCATCAGTAACAAATACATTGGGACAAGTATGTAACTGGTTCCATGCGTTGAGCAAAGATGTCTTTGGGTCATTACCCATGCGTACGCCGCCCATTTCATGTATATCAAGACCGGGGGCCTGTTTGCTGTCTGTAGCTTTTATATCGGTAAAACCTGCTTTCTCATACATCGCTGTAAGCTGCTCCATAAAATCTTTGATCATCTTTTCATCATTGTCATCATAGCTGACATTGAACTTAATGAGCGGCATACCCCACTCATCTTTCTTTTCTGTATCCAATGCCACGTAGTTTGTTTCTTTCGGAATGGTCTCGCCCATACATTGCGAACCTACCCGCCATGGCCCCAATGAAGAGTCCATTAATTTTTTCTTCAGGTCTTCGCCAAAACTTCCTTCAAGGTTTGCGCCATTCCCTGACCGGTTTGCATTGAATGTACAGGCATAGCCCCGCAGGAAATCGGTTTCCTGTTTATATACATTCCTGAAACGGGGTATATAAGCGCCTGTCGGCCGTCCGCCCTCTGTTTTAAAATCAAGCATTCCTTCGTACGTAGCCGTAATCCTTGCCCGGTAATTATGAAAAGCAAAATATTTTCCCAGCAATCCATTGTCATTACCTAATCCATCGGGAAAACGTTTAGATGTTGAATTAAGCAATACCAGGTTGGTATTGATAGCGCCTGCGTTCAGAAAAATAACATCAGCAAAATATTCAGTAGCCTTTTTTGTTTTGGAATCGATCACTCTTACGCCAGTGGCTTTGCCCTTCGCTTCATCATAAATAATGGAATGCACAACCGAGTCAGTTCGCAGCGTAAGATTGCCCGTCTTTTCCGCCCAGGGTATAGTAGTGGAGTTAGCATTAAAATAACCACCGAAAGGGCAGCCACGCTGGCAAAGATTTCTTGACTGGCATTGGGCACGTCCCTGTTCGATATGGATCGGTTCCGGCTTTGTGATATGTGCACAGCGGGCATAGATAACGTGGCGGTTTGGAAAAGTTTCTCCAACGGTCTTTTGAAAATGTTTTTCCACGCAGGTCAGTTCCCAGGGTGGTAAGAATTCTCCGTCGGGTAAAGTATCAAGACCGTCTTTATTTCCACTGATGCCGGCAAATTTTTCTACATAACTGTACCAGGGCGCCAGGTCTTTGTAACGAATAGGCCAGTCTACAGCAAAACCATCACGGGCAGGTCCTTCAAAATCAAAGTCACTCCACCGCTGCGTTTGTCTTGCCCAGAGAAGGCTTTTACCGCCTACCTGGTAACCACGTATCCAGTCAAATGGTTTTTCCTGTGTGTAAGGATGCTCGGTGTCCTTGCAAAAAAAATGCATCGCATCTTCTTTGAAAGCATAACATCTTGTTACAACCGGATTGTCTTTTGCAATGTCATAAGGGATCTGCCCGCGGTGTTTGAATTCCCAGGGCAGCATATTGGTGGTAGGATAGTCTTTGATATGTTTTACATCGCGGCCACGTTCGAGCAATAATGTTTTTACCCCTTTTTCGCAAAGCTCTTTGGCCGACCAACCGCCACTCATCCCGCTGCCGATCACTATTGCTCCAAATACATTCTTATTATCACCCATGATTCTTATGGTTATTAATGATCGTGATTGATTTTATACCGGTACACATCCTTTAAAGGCATTACCCGGCGCCATTTTCCATTTTTTTATATCCAGCAGGAAAGGTTTGCTGCTGGTAAAACTTTGTATGGTATACCTTTTTACTGTTTTGTAAAATCCGGCTGCTGCGTTGTTCTTATCTTTTATAGTTTCCATTTCTTTTAAAAGCTCATTCTTTTGCTCCGCTGAGCATTTTACAAATGGCGAATTGAATTTATCCCTGCAGGCATCTTCAAACGCTTTCATACCGCTGGTAAAAAGTTGCTGTTGTTCAGGAACAGCACAATCATCGATCATGATCAGTAAAAACTCATGACTTTTTAATTCTTTGGCGCCGGTGACTCCAGGCGTTTTTGGAATAATAGTTTCAGCCAGTTCGGCCAGCATTTTTTCCTGCGGGCCTGTCAGTGGAATATTTTTCAGTGTAAGAGTGCTTTCATCTGTTGTGGTACATGCGGGCAACAAAGAAGCTCCTGTGGAAATGATAATTACATTGCGGATCACATTTCTCCGGTTCATATCGCAAGCATATTTGCTGTAAGGTAAACGGGTTGGCTGCTTTGGGAAAAGGGAAAAGATAATTGGTCAATATAGTAACACAAGAAGATAAAATAGTATCAATACAGGGTCATAGCTTTTCCAGGTATTCCATATTGTGCTGCATACTCTCCAGCGGGGTGGAAGCATATTCTTCCTGCTCGATAAATATGTATTTAAGCCCTGCTTGTTTACGTTGTTCAAGCACTGCACTGATCTTGAGCTGTCCTTTTCCGAATTCAACGCTGTGTTTTTTCTGTACATCCATGTCTTTTAAATGCCAAAGGGGAAACCGCCCGGGATAGTTATTGAAATAGTCAAGCGGATCTTTGCCGGCAACTATCACCCAGCCAAGATCCAGTTCCATATGTACAAGGTCGGGTTGTGTATTGTCCAGTAATATATCGTACAGAACTTTTCCATTATCAGATTCAAATTCATACTCGTGGTTATGATAACCGAATTTGATGCCAAGCTTTTTACATTCTTCACCGGCTTTGTTAAAGGCTGCTGCGACTTTCTTATAGTTATCGGTTGTCTGGCCGCTGGTGGGCATTGTAGAGCAGATAAGGTATTCCTGCCCGCTTTCTGCTGCTTCGTTCATCGTCTGCTGCCATTTATCGTCAATATGAACATGGCCGCTGCGCAATGTCATACCGAGATCTTTACAGGCTTTTTTCATTTCCTTTGGAGAAAGACCGTAATAATGTCCTTTAGTGCTCCTGGCAGATTCTACCTGTTTAATGCCGATAGCCGCAATCTGCTTTAATGTACCCAATGCATCTGCTGCCATCTCATTCCGAAAAGTATATAGCTGCACACCCACATTCTTTACTTTTTTTCCTGTCATGTTCATCTCATCCATCAACTGCGGGAATAATAAAGTTCCGGCAGCCAGGCTGCCTGTGTATTTAATAAAACTGCGTCGTGTTTGCATACAAAATTTTTAATGCGGGAAAGAAAGGTACAATTTCAGTAACTTTTCAAGAAAAAATAATGAAAGCGCTTGCCCTGAACTTCTTTGTATGGATGCTGGCCGGCAGTTTATTTATACCTGCCAATAAGTATACTGATGATCCTGTCACCCTTGCTGTTGGATCAAAAGCCCCGGATTTTAAACTAACAGGCACTGACGGTAAACTCTACTCTTTAGCCAGTTTTGCCAAAGCAAAAGTGCTGGTGATGATATTCACCTGTAATCATTGCCCGACCGCACAGGCTTATGAAGACAGGATCATACAACTGGCCAATGATTACAAAAGCAGGGGAGTGCAGGTAATAGCGATCAGTCCTAATGACCCGAATGCTGTCCGCCTGGATGAACTGGGATATACTGACCTGGGGGATTCTTTTGAAGATATGAAAGCCCGTTACCGGCAAAAGAAATTCAATTTTCCTTATTTATATGACGGCAAGACACAAACTGTGTCAAAAGCATACGGACCTATAGCAACACCGCATGTTTTTATTTTTGATAAAAACAGAATACTTCGCTATCAGGGAAGGATCGATAATGTAGAAAAACCTTCGAAGACACCGACCTCATTTGATACCCGGACAGCTATTGATGAATTGCTGGCCGGTGCAGCAGTAACGACGAGTACTACCAAGGTGTTTGGATGTTCTGTCAAGTGGGCTGCAAAAAAAGATCACCAGAAAGAAGTGGAAGAAAAATGGGCGAAAGAACCTGTTGCTGTTGATATGATCGATGAAGCGGGTATTAAAGAGCTGGTGAAAAACAATTCTGACAAACTGCGATTGATAAATATATGGGCAACCTGGTGCGGTCCCTGTGTTACTGAATTCCCTGATCTGGTCACGATCAACCGCATGTACCGCGGAAGGGATTTTGAATTTATCAGTATCAGCGCTGATGATCCGGCTGTAAAAGATAAAGTACTGAAATTCCTGAAAGGTAAACAGGCATCGAATAAAAATTATT
>DATDIX010000111.1:0-38057 GCA_036520835.1 Chitinophagaceae bacterium
ATTCTTCTCCAGTATCTTTCCCATATCCGTTTTCTCATAACCGGTGATATAGGCCGAGTTCTTTCCCCATTTGCTTTCTGTTCCTATCATTTCAATATTGAACATGGCCACTACTTTGGCCGGATCAAACTGGCGGGAAAAATATTGCGCCCCATAACCACCAGATTCTTCTGCAGTAAATGCTGCGAATACAATGGTCCTTTCATTATTACCAAGAGCCTTATAATAGTTTGCCAGCATTATAACTGCGGTTGTTCCTGCCGCATCATCATTGGCGCCGTTAAAGATCGAGTCACCATTAACAGGTTTACCTACACCAATATGATCGTAATGGCCTGAAAAGATCACGTATTCATCCCTTTTACTTTTCCCGGGTAATATGCCTACTACATTTGCCAGTTTCTGTTCTGTTATTTCATGACGGGCTTCAATAGTATATGTTTTCGGATCAGCCGTTGTCAGCACAAATACCACGCTGGTCTCTGTTTTGAATAGTCCCCTCCTGAACCCGGAAAGGCGGGTAAAGTTTTTTGCAAAACTTGTATCAACAAATACGAGGAAATTTTTGCCTGCCCGTACAAATTTCTGCGCCTCGCTAAAAATGTTTTTGCCGGCGCTGATCGTTGCTGTTTCAAACCCTGATTTTTCTGTTATAAAAAAACCGGGCTGGGAAGTGATGACGACCACATTCTTCGGATCCATTACCTCGTTATCGAAGCTGCATGATGTACTGGACAATTTAGCACTCACCATGGCAAACTCCTGCCGGTAAGTGCCGGAAGTGCCAAAGGTTTTTAGCCCGGCGGCTTTGAACTCTGCAGCAATAAACTCTGCTGCTTTATCTATCTCAGGCGTATTGATCTTCCTGCCGCGCATTTCATCTGATGCCAGCACACGTTCTATCCGTTCCGCTTCCTTTGCGTTGACAATATTCTCAACGTTCTTTTGAGCGAATAAAAAAGAGGTTATTGTTGCCAATAACCCCGTAACAAAAAATTTCTTCATATTATATAAATTATCTGTGTCGTTTTTAATTCTTCCATAGCGATGATCATTAGCAAATTGACAAATCAGCACATCAGAGGCTCATCATTTCTTTAAACTTCACTGTCTGCCTCCTGCTTACTTCTATCTTTTCACCACCTTTCAGTTCCAGCAATAACCCGCCGTTGAAATAAGGTTCGATCTTTTCTATCATCCGCAGGTTCACAATATGTTTCCGGTTGGCCCGGAAAAAGAATTTTTCGTCCAACCTTTCTTCCAATGCATTCAGCGATTTGAGTATAAGCGGTTTATTGGATCCAAAGAAAACCTTTGCATAATTACCTACACTTTCGAACAAGCGGATATCACTCAGTTTTACAAACCAGCACCGTTCACCATCCTTTACAAAGACCTGGTCATTTTCATGCAGGATACTGTTGTTGAAATTTTCTGCTTCTGGTTTTGTTTCCCTGTGTTCGCCCATCTGCAATTTCTGGATTGCATCAGCCAGCCGTTTGGGTTCAACGGGTTTTAGCAGGTAGTCCAGCGCATTTACCTCGAATGCTTTTAATGCAAACTCATCGTAAGCCGTAGTAAAGATCACCTGCGGCGATCGTTCGAGTTCTGATAACATATCAAACCCCGTTTTTCCCGGCATCTGTATATCCAGGAAAATAAGATCGGGCCGCTGGCTTTCAATTTTTGCGATCCCTTCCTCGGCATTGGCAGCTTCATCCACCACTTCTACTTCCGGAAATTCCTGCAATAACTTTTTTAATTCAGCCCTGGCCAGTCTTTCGTCATCAATAATAATTGCTCTCATGTGAATTTTTTTTAACGAATTTCACTTTCAAAGGGTATCAAAACTCTGGCCTCTACCAATGAGGAGGAAGCTTGTCTTATTTCAAATTTAGCTTTATTTCCATACAACAGGTTCAGGCGTTCCGTGGTGCTGGACAATCCAAATCCTTCCGCACTCCTTGCACCGTTAAGATACCCTGTGTTTTGCACAGCCATTTCGTGATAATCACCATTGAACTCTGATATTACCCTGACAACTCCCCCGTTGATCTGTTTGCTGATACCATGCTTGATGGCGTTTTCCACCAGGGTTTGCAGCATCATGGGCGGCACGGGCTGATCTAATGTATCTTCATCTATCTCATATTCGATCCTCAGCCTGTCCTCAAACCGCATATTCTCCAGTGCCAGGTAATCTTTGACGATAAAAAGCTCCTTTTCCAGTGTCACGGTTTCTGACTTATCTGCCTGCATGCTGCTGCGCAGGATATTGCTCAGTTCAGTGATCGCTTTCCGGGCCCGCTCAGGGTTCTCATCCACCAATGCCCGGATACTGTTCAATGAATTGAAAATAAAGTGGGGATTGATATGTGCTTTGATCGTTTTTAGTTCCAGTTCTTTTACCAGCGCCTCCAGTTGCAGGGTGTTCACCTGCTGCTTGCGGCTTTTCTGAATATAGTGATAGATAAAATAGATACAATTCCAGATGAACAAGTAAATGAATGAATTGAAAGTATTGACCAGCAATAAACCAAAAAAGGTATAATTAGTGTATTGTTCGCTTTTAATATTCAGCATGTTAAATAACCCGACTTCGATTATGGCCAGCACAACCGATACAAAAAAGGTAAGAAATATAAACCCGGGTATTTGTTGGTTCAGGGGCCTTAGCAAGAGGTTGATCCGGTGGACGAACCAGCGCATCAGGTGGGTGATAACGATACCCAGAACTAAAAACACACTGAGGCGGTACATGTAAGGGCTGGTGAGCCTGTCAAAAGTGATAGCGAAAAAAACATTGATCAGCGCAAATAAACCCCATCCGCATAACTGGAAAAGCCAATATAGTGAGTTCGACGTTCGCATAAATGACAAATCTAACCTATTCGGCCACAGGTGGCTGCTGTAAATATACCAGTGGGCAATAACTTTTACAAATGGGAGTTTTTATAAGCATATTGTTAAAAAGACATAAGAATGGCCATACTTAGTGTCAAACGGCATGTTAAAACAGGCCCGGATAGTGCAACTCAGGATAAAACATTACTTTTACACGTCAAAAATCCAGCATGCAAATCACACCGGGTCCGCTTCTGAAAACGATTGATTCTCCGGCCGATCTCAGGCAACTTCCACGGGAAAAACTCCACCAGGTTTGCGATGAATTACGCCAGTATATTATTGATGTAGTTAGTGTTCACGGCGGCCACTTTGGCGCCAGTCTCGGAGTGGTCGAACTAACCACCGCATTGCACTATGTTTATAATGCTCCCTATGATCAATTGGTATGGGACGTGGGTCACCAGGCATACGGCCATAAGATACTGACTGGCCGCCGGGATAATTTCGTTACTAACCGGAAATACAAAGGATTAAGCGGTTTTCCCAAACGCAGTGAAAGTGAGTATGACAGCTTTGGAGTGGGCCATTCGTCCACCTCTGTATCCGCCGCATTGGGAATGGCTATGGCTGCAAAATATAAAGGGGAACTGGATAGAAAAGTGGTGGCCATCATTGGCGATGGGGCTATGACAGCAGGCCTGGCTTTTGAAGCAATGAACCATGCCGGTGTTGCCGATACGGACATGCTTATTATTTTAAATGATAATTGTATGGGCATTGACCCGAATGTCGGCGCCCTGAAAGAATACCTGACCGATATTACCACTTCGCCTACTTATAATAAGGTAAAGGATGATGTCTGGAAATTGCTGGGCAAGCTGCCGGTTGGTAAAAATTTTAGCCGGGCCATGGGTCACAAACTCAGTGAAGGACTAAAAGGCATGGTTAGCAGCAGCGCTAATTTATTCGAAGCATTAAAGCTTCGCTATTTCGGGCCGATCGATGGTCATAACGTAGCCAAGCTTGTTGACACTTTAAAAGACCTTCGGGATATCCCGGGCCCCAAAATATTGCATGTGCTTACTGTAAAAGGGAAAGGCTATGCCCTGGCGGAAAAAGAACAAACCAAATGGCATGCCCCCGGTTTATTCGATAAAGTAACCGGTGAGATATTCAAAAAGAAATTCGAGACGCCACAACCTCCCAAATACCAGGATGTATTTGGACATACCATAACTGAATTAGCAGAAAGGAACGATAAGATATTTGGGATCACTCCCGCTATGCCTTCCGGCTCATCGTTAAAATATATGATGGAAAAAATGCCGGACCGGGCATTTGATGTGGGCATTGCTGAACAACATGCCGTTACTGTAAGCGCCGGTATGGCCACGCAGGGGCTGAAGGTTTTCTGCAACATCTATTCTTCTTTTATGCAAAGAGCTTATGACCAGGTAGTGCATGATGTGGCTATTCAAAAACTACCGGTGATATTTTGCCTTGACCGGGCAGGATTGGTAGGCGATGACGGCCCTACCCATCACGGTTGTTATGATATTGCTTATTTCCGCTGTATCCCGGATATGATCATCAGTGCGCCGATGAATGAAAGTGAATTGCGCAACCTGATGTACACAGCACAACTGGAATCCACAAAACTTCCTTTTGTAATACGATATCCAAGAGGCGAAGGGGTAATGCCTGAGTGGAAAACAGAAATGAAAGAAATTAAGATCGGTACAGGAAGAAAACTGAAGGACGGAAAAGATATTGCTGTTCTTTCTTTAGGCCATCCGGGAAATTTTGCAGCAGCAGCAATAAGAGAATTGAGAAATGACGGGGTAAACCCGGGTCACTATGATATGCGTTTTGTAAAACCATTGGATGAAGCATTGCTGCATGAAGCGCTTGGTAAATATGAAAAGATCATTACAGTTGAAGATGGTACGATAGAAGGCGGCTTCGGCAGCGCTGTGCTGGAATTTATGGCGCAACATGGGTATAAAAATGATATTAAGATACTCGGCATACCGGATAGGATCGTAGAACATGGCACGCCCAGGGAACTACATCATGAATGCGGGTACGATGCTGCGGCCATCGCCGATGCCGTAAGAAAAATGATGAAGGAACAGACAGGCCCTATCGTGCATTCCTGATTTACCGGCTATTGCAACTATTAGCTACTGGCTTCTGTCTTCTTCAGGACAGAATTTTTTTATCATAGAGAGTAGTTTATTTTGACATTGTATTTTTCTAAACAACTTACCATGAAAAGGACCCTGTTCCTGTTTGCCTTCTTACTATTTGCCGTTGTAAGTTTTTCGCAATCACAGCAATCGCTGAAAGAAAGAAAAGATGGCTGGCATTTACTGGATGCTGAAGCAGATGGCTATATGGGTATCAGCCTGCAAAAAGCTTATGATCTCCTGAAAGGCAGAAAAAGCTCCCCGGTTATTGTTGCAGTAATAGATAGCGGTATTGATACTGCCCAGGAAGACCTGCGGGGTATTTTATGGAGAAATGAAAAAGAATTAAATGGCAATGGGATTGACGATGATAAGAATGGCTATGTGGATGACATTTATGGATGGAATTTTTGCGGGGCTCCTAACGGGGAGAATCTTGCCCGTAACAGCTACGAGATCGCCAGGGTTTACCACGGATGGAAAAATGAATTTGAAAATAAAAAAGAAAAGGATATACCGGCTGACAGAAAATTCCTGTACCAGCAATGGACAAAAGCCGCTGACATTATTGAAAAGGAGTATGAAGATGCTTTCAGGCAGAAAATGGGCCTTGATAATTTTTTTACTGCCATGGAAAAATCATCGGCGACCATTTGTGAGCACCTGGCCGTAAAAGAATTTTCTCTCAGTGATGTAAAACCACTTCTAAAAAGCGAAAAGAAACAGGTGGCAGCATCAGCAGAACTATGGGCTGATCTTTTTACCAGGAGCGGTGACGACAAAGCAAAGAATACCCTGTTTATCCAGGAGCTCAGTGACTATAAAGGTCAGTTGGATGCCAAGCTCAATAGAAAATTGATAGCCCCGGAAGAATGGCGGGGAGCATTGGTAAAAGATAATTACACGGATATCAACGATCGTTTCTATGGTAATAATAACCTGAAAGCAGGCAGTGGCGATCATGGTACTTCTGTTGCTGGTGCTATCGCTGCTGTTCGTAACAACGGGATCGGAATGGATGGTATTGCCGATAATGTTCGCATCATGGCTGTGCGGGCAGTACCGGGAGGTGATGAACATGATAAAGATGTAGCGCTGGCTATCCGTTATGCTGTAGATAACGGGGCAACGATCATCAATATGAGCTTTGGCAAACCGGTATCGCCGTATAAACAGTTTGTAGATGATGCGGTCCGCTATGCTGCATCAAAAGGCGTTCTTTTAGTGCATGGCTCGGGCAATGATGGAAAAGATATCACCAAAGATGTTTTTTATCCCAACCCTTTTTTCATGGATGGGCAAAAAGCAACTAATTTTTTGACGGTAGGCGCCAGTGGTGATGAAACGACCGGTGGGTATGCCGCTCCTTTTTCCAATTACAGCCAGGTATCAGTTGATATTTTTGCCCCGGGTATGAACATTTATACCACCGCTACCGATAACCGTTACCGGGGCGCTGACGGCACCAGCCTGGCAAGCCCTGTGGCTGCAGGAGTAGCAGCATTGCTCAAGTCATATTTCCCTGAACTGACGCCTCAGCAGATCATTTCGATCATTACTACATCAGGCAACCCGGTAACGAAGGAAGTAATTCAACCGGGTGATGAGGAGAAAAAAGTGAAATTCTCCTCTCTTTCTTCCAGCGGAAGGATCATTAATGCTTACGAAGCAGTAAAACTGGCCATATCACAGGAACCAAAAAAATAAACTGTCTATACGCAAACAAAAAGGAAATGCAGTGATGCCAAAATCTCCGGCATCCTCCTAACTTTTGTTCTATTGCCCGGCTTTTTTTCATTGTGTAGTTTCCAAAAAATATTTCACGATGAAAAAGGCCTTGTTATTTATTATTCTTTCTGGTATCATTTCATTGATTGTTAAGGCACAAAATGTCGGTATCGGCACTGTCAGTCCATTAGCAAGATTTCATGTGGCTGATAGTTCTGTTCTGTTCGTTGCAGCGGGAGAAGCCCCTATTTTTCCCGGCAACCCACCTGTCAGCGGAGCGGGAAGAAGAATGATGTGGTACCCGGATAAAGGAGCATTTCGCACAGGCTACATTGATGGCAGCCAATGGGACAAAAACAATATTGGTTTTTATTCTTTTGCTTCAGGCTTTAATGCTTCCGCAAATGGTGGTTTTTCCACTGCACTGGGTGGCGGTACAACTGCCACCGGGCCTTACACAACAGCAATCGGTTATACAACTACTGCTTCAGGGTTTGGTGCTGCTGCGATCGGGTTCAGGACAAGCGCCAAAGCTTACGGAGCCATTTCTCTTGGCGCCTTAAATGATGATTCAGATAGCCCCGATCCGAACAACTCTGCTTTATCCGACCGGATATTTCAAATAGGAAACGGCGATATTAATACGCTTGCGAGAAACAACGCACTGACCGTTTTGAGAAATGGGAATACCGGATTAGGAACTTTATTACCAGGGGCAAGACTTCATATTGCTAATGGATCATCCGGATACAGTAACGGCTATTTCCCTGGAACAATTATTGAAGGCAATAGTAATACTTACCTCAATTTCCTTACCCCAAATGGCAGTGAAAGCGGCGTTCTGTTTGGTAAAGCTTTTGATGCTGCAAGCGGTGGAATAGTTTATAATAATCCCTCGAACGCAAACGGCCTCCAGTTCAGAACAAACGGAAATGCAACGAGAATGGTCATTGATCAGTCAGGCAATGTTGGTATTGGTATATCAACACCAGGCACTAAACTTCATGTAGTTTCCGGCTCATCCGGTTACAGCGGCGGATATTTTCCCGGGGCTGTGATTGAAGGCAGTGGCCATACTTACCTGAACATCCTTTCGCCCAACAACTTCGAAAGCTCCATATTGTTTGGCAAGGCATCAGACCCGGTAAGCGGGGGAATTATGTACAATAGCTCATTAAATCCCAATGGATTTCAATTCAGGACAAATGGAAATATAATCCGCATGTCCATTACGAGTGCGGGAAATGTAGGTATTGGCAATACTAATCCATTTTATACACTGGATGTGTCGCAAAGAATGCGTGTGCGTAGCGGCGGCAATAATACAACATCGGCCGGCATCTGGCTGAATAATAATGCAAATACGGAGGCAGCATTTGTGGGCATGGAAGATGACACACATGTCGGTTTGTTCGGCAACAACGGTGCTGGCTGGAAATTGACCATGAATACTCAAAACGGTGCATTAAAAGTGAATGGAAGCGAAGGATCAGCCGGGCAGGTTTTGCGATCAAATGGCAATGCTTCCTCCCCTTCGTGGATAAATCCTTTAAATGCTCTTTATAACAATATGACGGAGTATGCACAATCATCGGCAGTCGCTATGGCTCCCAACACAACTTATCATGTTACCGGATCAAGTAATGTTTCATTATTGCTGAACGCTCCTTCAAAAGTTATTATTTCAGCAAGTGTTGAAATTGAGCGCAGTTCCTGTGGCGGATGCGGTAGCGGTGAAATCCAGTTTTATATACAGATGACCCCGCCGCTTACCAACGTAGCACATAGTAAAGTCTTTTTATTTCCGCAGGAAAAACAAACCCTTACAATAGGACCAAAATTTATGACACTCGGGGCAGGCACTTATACGATCAATACTTATGTATTAAATTTCGGTATGAATACTACCGCCAGTGAAGGACGTTTGAATATTATTGTTGTACCGCAATAGAGCTACATGTAGTTCTGAATTAGTAAATTTAAGTATGCAAAGAGTTTTTTTTCTTGCCGCATACTTTTTTATTTGTGCCAATGCCTTTGCACAACAATACCCTTTTGTACAATACACCCCGAAAGACGGCCTTATCAACAGTCGTGTCCGGAAATCATACCAGGACAGCAAAGGCCGTATGTATTTTCTCACCTATAACGGGCTCAGTGCATATGACGGGGTAAGGTTTAAAAACTACACAGTTCAGAATGGCCTGGCTTCTAACCTGGTGAATGATATCCTGGAGATCGGCAACGATTCTTTTTTGGTAGCAACCAATACCGGGTACCTGAATATCCTGGCAAATGGAACCATGTCGCTGCTGAAAGCCAACGGTGACCCCACACCATTGGCCAACCAGTTTTACAAACACAGTAAAAATGAGATATACATAACCTCTGATAACGGCCTGTATCTGTTAAAGAATAACAGGTTTACTAAATTAAACACAGACCCTGTTAAAGAGCATCACTTTTTTGGCGGTATTACCGGCTATAATGACTTTGTGGTGTTTACCACCAATGAACTGAAGTACTTCCGGGGTATTTACCTGTTTGATGCCATCAATAACAGGATCTGTGATGCAATGCCGGATAAAGGGGTTCGTTCCCTTGAGAAAGATGAAAAAAACCGCATCTGGATCAGTTCAGATGAGGAATTATATGTACTGGACAGTATGGCCCTTGCCAGGGGTAAATTAGTACTGGTGACCCCTCCCGGCAATTACCGGCCAGCCAAAAACTATCCTACTTTCAATATCTCCTTTGATGACAAAGCTGCCTTGCTGGTATATTATAATAAAAAAATAGTGCGTATTGATGAACAGGGATCAATATCTGAAATGGCATTACCTGAACAGGTATCTTCATCAGGAGTAAGCCATATCCTGACAGACAGGGAAAATATAATCTGGCTTTGCAACGACGGAGCCGGGGTTTTTAAAATAGTTAATTCCCCCCTGCGCATTTTTGAAAACCCGGCAGAACGACCTATGCAGCACTACGCTTCCAAAGCCTTTTGTTTCAAAGACACGACCTGGTATAGTTTCAATAATAATAAACTGTTCAGAAAAACTCCGCAAGGGTTGACGGAATTCAGTTGTAATACAGAAAGATCTCCCTTTATCTTCCACCAGGCTGGTGAAAAGGTACTGGCTTACGATTTCTGGAATATGTACAAAGCCATTTTAAATGAGAAAAGCGGCTCAGTCAATTTTATCAGGACTGCGTCGGTTCCTGATTCGAATGCCTTTGGAAAAAAATTAATGGTGGACACGTACGGCAATATCATTGCCATCATGGCAACCGGGCTGGGAGTCTGGAAAAATAATAAACTGGTATGCCATATACCTGCGCAAACGAGCGATCTTATTGAAGGACTCGCCTTTGATAAAAACAATTTACTATGGGTAGTGAAACGCTACTGGGAAACAGAAGTATTCAGCCTCCACCCGGAAGATTCTTCGAAATACCTTCAACTAGTCTTTCGCTTTGAAAAAGATCAGCCCGGCGGGTCGCCCCGCAGTTTTGTCATTGATAAAACAGGTATGATATGGATCGGCACAAGGGAGCATGGCCTGTTTGCCTGCAGGCTGGAAGGAAAGCAATTAAAAAAAATACTCCATTTCAATATTGCCAATGGGTTAACGGACAACTTTATTACGGCCCTGGCCTGCGACTCATTGAATAATATCATTGCCGGTACACAAACCGGAGTTGACAGGATCATTAGAGATGATGCTGATTCTTACCGGGTTGAAAATGTTACGAAGAATGGTAATTTCTTTGCCTTCATCAGTGATGTTTGGGCGGATGCAAACAACCAGTCCTATGCACTTACGAGCACAGGGGGACTATTGCAACTTTCCTCTTCCGATGCCATTAAGCATAAAAAGAATTTTACACCACAGTTGCTGATTGAAGAGATGCGGGTCAATGCTCATGTGTTTCCTTTTAGCAAAACCACTTTCTCGTATAAAGAAAATAACATCAGTTTTTCTGTTGCAGCGCCCAGCTTTATTGATGAAAAACAGATCCGTTTCTCCTACCTGCTGGAAGGATCGGGGAATGATCAATGGAGCGATACATCAGCTCTTAACTCAGTTATCAACCTTACAAATCTTTCTGCCGGGGAATACCTGCTGAAAGTGAAAGCCTATTTCCCCTCCACTTACTACCCGCCTGCTGAATCATCATTTGCCTTTGAGGTCACTCCTCCCTGGTGGCAAACATGGTGGTTCAGGCTGGCAATCGGGATAGTGGGAATTGCATTATTGGTTGCCGGTTTCCGTTTTTATTATAGCAGGAAATTAGCAAACCAAAAAGTGGTCCTTGAAAAAAAGCAGGCCATTGAAAAAGAAAGAACCCGGATCGCCACAGACATGCATGATGATCTTGGAGCCGGTTTGTCACGGATAAAATTCCTGAGTGAAACCATTGGTATAAAAAAACAACAGCAACAGCCTATCGAAGAAGATATCAGTAAGATCCGGCAATATTCCCATGAAATGATCGATAAAATGGGAGAAATTGTATGGGCGCTGAATGAAAAAAATGACTCTCTCAGTGACCTGCTTTCTTATACCCGTTCTTATGCAGCTGAATACCTGGCGCAAAACGGCATTCAATGTGTCGTCAGTTTACCCGAACAATTACCCGCCGCATTTGTAAGTGGCGAATTCCGGCGGAATATCTTCCTGGCAGTTAAAGAAATCCTGCATAACGTGGTGAAGCATTCACAGGCCGGTAAAGTAAATATCACGATAACCCTTGCCCACAACCTGGCAATACAAATACAGGATGACGGCTCCGGCTTCGACCCGGCCCATATACGACCATACAGCAACGGGTTACCCAATATTGAAAAAAGAATGAAAGACATAGGCGGAACAATGAAGATCGTGACCGGCAAAGGCACGGCAGTGAACTTGTCAGTACCTTTACCCTTATAACTTTTGTTCTATTGGTTACCGGCTCACTTAAACTTAGTTTCGGATAATCGCATGAGTATATCTTTAGCCATAGTAGAAGACCTTGATGAAGTAAGAGAAGGTTTAAAGCAATTCATTTCGCTGAATCCTGAGTTCAAAGTGCTGGATACTTTCAAAACCGCTGAAGAAGCGGCACATGAGATCCCCCTTCATAAACCGGATATAGTCATCATGGACATCAGCCTGCCGGGAATGAATGGTATTGACTGTATCAAAGAAATAAAAAGCAAGGTGCCGCAAACGCAGTTCATGATGTTCACGGTATATGAGAACGATGAAAAGGTTTTTGAAGCATTAAAAGCAGGGGCCTCCGGTTATTTACTGAAAAATACCGGGCTGGTGCAAATGATAGAAGCCCTAAAAGAACTGCATAATGGCGGCTCCCCCATGAGCTCAAACATTGCCCGCAAACTTGTTACTGTCTTCAGGGACCAGGAAAAAGAAATGGCGCCTGTAGAAGTATTAAGTAACAGGGAAAATGAGATACTCCTGTTATTATCCAAAGGTTTGCTTTATAAAGAAATCTCAGATCAGCTTTCCATTTCTACCGGCACGGTTCGCCAGCACATCCATAAGATATATGAAAAACTGCATGTGCAGAACCGGACAGAAGCGATCAATAAGGCATTTGGAAAAACCTGAATGCCTGTTCTGTTATACAGGCATAATTTTATTTCCAGTAAATTTAAGTATGCAAAAGCTTTTCTTATTTCTTGCATACTTTTTTATTTGTACAAACTGTTTTGCACAGCAGTATCCTTTTGTGCATTATTCTCCCAAAGACGGGCTTATCAGTAACCAGGTCCGGAGCATCTACCAGGATAGTAAAGGCCGCCTGTATTTTATATCTGCCAATGGCTTAAGTGTGTATGATGGCGCCCGGTTCATCAATTACACCACCCGGAATGGTCTTGAATATGATATAGTGAACTGTGTAATGGAAATGGGGGAAGATTCAGTATGGATTGTAACCAACAGCAATAAGATAAACTGCCTGGTGGACGGACGAATCAAAACTGTTTTACTAAAAGATACAGTCACTCCTATTATTAATAGTTTGTCAAGGGATGAAAAAGGAGTTCTTTACGCTGCCACTGACCAGGGCCTGTATTTTTTGGACAATGGAAGGTTTACGAGGCTGCCTTTTATTGATCTGCAAGGCAGGGATGTAAATACCTTTATTGCTAATATGCTTCCGGTTGGCGATCACCTGCTGCTGCAAAGGGACCATTCCCTGGTAATGAATGAAAAATATTCCTTGTATTTATACAACAGGAAAACAAAAAAGGCTACTTCGGAGGTAAACGGAATCTATACTGTCAGCGCAGCACCGGATGGACGCATTTGGCTAAGCACTGAAAGGAACATTTTGTCCGTTGACACAGCAGCATTGAAAAAAGGAAAATTTGTTCTCCAGGAGCTGCCCGGCAAATATGATAAATTAAAAAACCTTGAAAAGTATTTTGTTGCTTTTGACCCGGAAGGAAACTGCTGGCTGGGTGACCAGAACCATAGCCTGATGAAAGCCGACCCCGATGGCAACATTACTCCTTTTACCGCTGAGTCAGGGTTGAATATGTTTTACATCAACCGGATTTTCCAGGACCGTGAGGGGATTACCTGGATCGCTACCCACAATGCCGGTCTGAACAAACTGGTGCATAGTAATTTTTCTTTTATACAAAACCCGTTCGGGGTTCCCCCTTCATTTGATGTCTCTTATAATGCAAATAAAAACCGTTTGGTACTTTATTCCCCCAGTCATGCAACAGCTGTACTAGTAGAAAATGATAAACCCGTCAAATACAAAGTTGAAAATTCAAATGAAGTGGGACGACTTATTGAAACACCTTACGGACTTTTTGGTGTATCGGCAAATAATATTTACAAAATGAAGATAAAGGGCAATACTCTTTCCACGGAAAAGATTTTCAGTGATTCAACGACAACGGGTTTCAGCGGATCGCTGGTGGATATAAACGGGAACCTTGTCTTATGTGGCAAGCATAACCTCACCTCAATAGTAAACGGTAATATTATCAGCCGGGCAAACCTCAGTTTCTTTGCCGACCATGCTGCCATAGACAGTAAAGGAAACATATGGGTGGCTACCCGGGGAGGCGAATTATGTATGTACCAGCCCCACCCGGACGATCCATATCATTACCTTGAACAAAAGCTATCGTTTTCAAAAGAGCTCCCCGGTATATCACCACGGTCCATTATCATTGATAAAAACGATCATATCTGGATCGGTACAAGAATTCATGGCATTCATGTATACAAGCTGGAGAATGGAAAGCTTACACAACTGTTTCATCTTACTGCAACATCGGGATTGTCTGATAACTTTATTACACAACTGGCCTGTGATGCAGGCAATACTATATGGGCCTGCAGCCCGGCTGGTCTTGACAGGATCACTGTAAAAAACAAAATGCCTGTTATCGAAAATACCACGAAGCAGAATAATATCTATCAAAGCGTATTGAAAGTAATCATTGACAAAAAAAATACAGTATGGGCTTTGGTTTCAAACGGGCTGATCAAAATCACGGCGGAAAACAAACAGCCTGCTGAATATTCCCCCACGCTGATGGTAAGCATGATCAAAGCGGGAAAGGATACTATTTCTGACCAAAAAGCCACATCGCTATCCTACAAACAAAATAACCTCAGCTTTTATTTTGCCGCCACCTCTTTCCTTGATGAAAAGCAGGTATTGTACAGCTACCGGTTGCAGGGAAGCAGCAACAACCTGTGGTCTGAAGCATCAAATAATCCATTTGTTTCATTTATTGACCTGCCGCCCAACGATTATACCTTGCATATCAAAGCAATTTTTCCGGCGGGACGCTATCCGGAGCAGGTTGTCCAATATAAATTCTCCATCATGCCTCCCTGGTGGCAAACCTGGTGGTTCAGAATAATCGGAATATTGTTTATATCCGGATTATTGATCATTGGTTTCCGTTTTTATTATCAGAATAAATTAAGAAAACAGAAGATCGTATCCGAAAAGCAACAGGCCATTGAGAAAGAAAGGACCCGTATTGCCACCGATATGCATGATGATCTTGGCGCTGGTTTGTCAAGAATAAAATTTATGGCCCAGGCTCTTGGCGCTAAAGAAATAAATAATGAACAGATCAAAACCGCATTAAACAAGATCACCGGTTATTCGGATGAAATGACAGAAAAGATGGGAGAAATTGTTTGGGCATTGAATGAAAAGAATGATACGCTGGCCGACCTGGTAGCTTATACCCGGTCTTATGCAATGGAATATCTTTCCACCCATAATATTGCCTGTGAAGCCAATACTCCTTTGCACCTGCCGGGTACTTTTATTCCCGGAGAAATAAGACGGAATATTTTCCTGGCCGTCAAGGAATGCCTTCACAATACGGTAAAACATGCGCATGCTTCACATGTTTATTTTTCAGTGGAACTAAATGAAAAAATCCAGATCACTATTCACGATAACGGAAAGGGAATTGACTGGAACAACCGGCGGCCATACAGCAACGGGCTGAAAAATATCGAGAGCCGGATGCATGAAATACGGGGTAAAGTTGATTTTTTGAATGACAATGGAACAAAAGTTTTGCTTAGTGTTCCATTGAATCTATAACATTCGTCCTATTGGAACCGGAATTTCATATACCTAATTTTAATACTTATGCCGGTACGGATTTCCATAGTTGAAGATCTTGCTGAAATAAGGGACGGCCTGGCCGAGCTGGTAAAGAATGACAAAGAACTTTTGTTACTGGAAACTTTTGACAATGCAGAACTGGCTATGGAAAAACTTCCGGATATGCTGGCTGATATTGTGATCATGGATATCAACCTGCCGGGTATGAGTGGGATTGATTGTATCAGGCAAATCAAAACAAAATGCCCCGGAACCCAGTTCATGATGTTTACTGTATATGAAAATGATGAAAAGGTTTTGCAGGCGCTGCAAGCCGGTGCCACCGGTTACCTGTTGAAAAGAACTACCCCTGACCGCATTCTGGAAAGCATAAAAGAACTGAACCAGGGTGGCTCTCCCATGAGCAGTAATATTGCCCGAAAATTGCTGAACATCTTTCTCGATGAAAAAAAAATAATTAAGAAGGATATCCTTACAGAGAGGGAAAATGAAGTGCTGCAGTTACTGGCCGACGGATTGCTGTATAAGGAAATTGCTGAACGACTGAATATTGTTCATGGCACCGTGCGCCAGCATATTCACAACATCTATGATAAACTGCATGTACAAAACAGAACAGAAGCCGTAAATAAATATTTTGAAAGAAACTGACCCCATCTTCTATAACCTTTGTCATAGATCATACTGACCTTATTACTATTGACCCGGCTAATACCTGTTCCTAATTTCAATGCCTGGATCTTCTTCGTTGCCCGGGATACTCAAATAGCATTGTCTGCATTTTTAAAAAAAACACCAGAATATGAAAAAAGTATTGTTAGCAGGCTGCCTGCTTGTCTTTATGACTTATGCTAAGGCGCAATTACCCGGAGTGCTTAACCGTGCTAAGCAAAAAGCGGAGAGCAAGGCCAATGAAAAAATAAACAAAAAAACAAATGATGCAGCTGATTCGGTTTCCGGAAAAAATGAAACTAACGACCCGGCAGCCACAGCTAAGGACAGTACTGCGCCTGTTTCAACAGCGCCTGCTTCGATAAAAGCATACAGCAAATATGATTTCGTACCGGGAGAAAAAATAATAGGCTTCGAAGATTTTTCTGCCGCAACCATCGGCGATTTTCCTGCAGGATGGAATACAAACGCTTCAGGTGAAGTCGTAACAGTTGAAGGCAAACCGGGACGCTGGCTATGGTTTACAGCCAGGGGTGAGTTTACACCTGAATTTCCACAACCATTTCCCGAGGATTTTACATTTGAGTTTGATCTGCTTCATGGAATCCCTATTAACGGAGCGGCTTTTACAGTTTGTATTGCTGAATTGGAAAACCTGGATCAGCCGCATACCTGGGCCATGGCTCCCAACCGGTTTGCAATTGAACTTAATAATGCCAGTACGGGATCGCAAACAGGTGGAACAAGATTCAACACAAGAAAGGACGCATCAATCGGTGTTCAAAATGGCGCCGATGCCAGCATTCTTAGCGATAAAAACAACCCGGTTCATGTTTCCATCTGGCGCCAAAAAGAACGGGTACGTGTCTATGTAAATGAGCAAAAGATATGGGATGTGCCAAAAGCTGTAACCAAAGACGCCAAATTCAATTCGGTCATCTTTTCTGTCATCTATGCCGAGGAAGTGGTAAAGCATTTTATTGGCAATCTCCGATTTGCAGTTGGAGCCCCCGACACCCGGAAGAAAATACTTGAGCAAAACAAATGGGTCACTCACGGAATTTTATTTGATGTCAACAGCGCCAATATCAAACCTGAATCTTATGGCACTTTAAAAGAGATGGCCAATGTGCTGAAGGAATACGCAGATTTAAAAGTGAAAATAGTTGGTCATACCGATGCAGATGGAAAAGACGCAGACAATCTTGATCTCTCCAAGCGAAGAGCAGCATCAGTAAAAGCTGCATTGGCCAAAGAATTCAGCATTGATGAAAGCCGGATGGAAACAGATGGTAAAGGTGAAGGCGAGCCGATTGATAAAAACGATAATCCTGCAGGTAAGGCAAATAACCGGAGAGTTGAATTCATAAAATTATAATCAGCGATTATCACTAACAGTTAATAACTGTATATGAGAAAAGCCGTTTTATTCATTCTTCTTATTTACCTGGTGAAGCCGGTCATAGCACAACAAAATGTTGCAATCAATTCAACAGGCGCATTGCCAGATGCAAGTGCACAGCTTGACATCAGCAGTGTTAACAAAGGATTATTGATACCGAGGATGAACAGTATGCAGCGGGTTGGTATCTCCTCTCCTGCTACCGGTCTGCTGGTTTTTGATAATACAACTAATAGCTTTTGGTTTTATACCGGCATGGTATGGACCAATCTTGCTGCATCTTCCTCCGGTTGGTCATTGACGGGCAATTCCGGTACCACGCCTTTAACCAATTTTATCGGCACGACTGATAACGTTGCATTGCGATTCAAGATAAATTCCACGAGTGTGGGTTTACTTACGACGACTGGAAATCTTTTCTGGGGACAGAACAGTGGTTTCAACAATACCGGCGGATACGCTAACAGTACTTTGGGTACTTCCGCTTTATTTTCCAATACCAACGGCTACAGTAACACTGCACTTGGCGCCAATTCGATGGTACTAAACACTACAGGGTTTGACAACTCGGCCACCGGCATGGGCGCCTTACAGCTAAATACCACAGGTTCCTCCAATGTCGCTACGGGTGTTCAATCATTAAATGCCAATACAACGGGTTATTCGAATGTTGCTGTCGGAGCCTTTGCACTTTTCAAAACTTCTACACGCAGTAATCTTGTTGCCATTGGTGACTCTGCATTATTTAATAATACAGGCGAGTCAAATGTTGCTACAGGGTCAAAAGCCTTGTTCACAAACACAACAGGAAGCTATAACGCAGCTCACGGTACTCAATCGCTTTATTTTAATTCAACAGGCAACTATAATACGGCAAGTGGTTTCCAGGTTCTTTATTCTAACACCACTGGTTCGTGGAATAGCGGGCACGGGTTACAAGCACTTTATTCTAATACAACAGGTAATTATAATACAGCAACTGCTGTTGATGCGCTTAGGGCCAATACAACCGGCAGTTTTAATACTGCCAATGGATACCGGGCACTCTATTTCAATACCCATGGAGGCTGGAATACTGCTCACGGATCAATGGCTCTTCACTCTAATACTACCGGAAGTAATAATTCCGCGTTAGGTACACAGGCTCTATATTCCAATTCGATAGGTTATGGAAATGTTGCAATAGGGGCACATGCTTTACACCTGGCCCCGTATTCATATTATACAGTTGCAATTGGAGACTCGGCTTTGTACAACAATGGTGTAGGTGGAACTCCCGGCAGCTTTTATGGATACGGCAATACAGCGGTGGGTTCAAAAACATTATATGCAAATACACTCGGCTATTACAACACGGCACTAGGATTTAACGCTTTGTACGCTAATAGTTCTGGTTCTGAAAATACAGCAATTGGAATTTACGCTTTAGCTAATAACGGCACAGGCCCATATAACACAGCCATCGGTGTTCAGGCATTGGAAGATAACATATCGGGACACAGTAACACCGCTCTTGGCAGATATACCCTGGCAGCTAACACCAATGGCGACGGCAATACCGGTTTAGGGGCAGGCAGTCTTCTCGCTAATGTGTCGGGAAGCTATAATACTGCTGTTGGATACCAGGCCGATGTTTTGTCAGGTAATCTTACCAATGCCAGCGCAATCGGAAACTATGCAAAGGTTGATTGCAGCAATTGTATGGTGTTAGGCTGGCAGGCTAATGTCGGCATAGGCCTCAACGCACCAACAGCACGTCTTTCTATTTCTGCGAATGGAACAGAATTGGGAGGAACAGCCGCAAGTACAACTTTCAAAACAAACGCGGGTACACTTGGAAATTTTGCCAATGACTATTTAAGCATTGGAAACTTTGGATTTCTTTCCGGCAATTTTTCATCACTCGGTGTAAGGGCATATCGTCATACAGCGGGAGCGGGTTGGCAAAATGCTGCTGTTATTCTTTCTTATGATGTAGATAATACATTCAATCCGGGAGGAGTTGGAACAAATTATCTCGCTTTTAGCGGAAATGGAAATATCGGTATCGGCACCATATCGCCCGGCTATTTACTTGATGTCAACGGTACTGCTGCTAAACCCGGAGGAGGTCTATGGACTGCTAGTTCAGATGCAAGATTGAAGCAATCTGTTCAACCCTACACCGATGGTCTTTCTTCGCTGATGAACATAAGACCCGTAAAATTTCATTACAACGAAAAATCAGGATACGATACAAAACCCGAATATGTGGGTGTGGTTGCACAAGAGCTGCAAACAGTAGCGCCATACATGGTAACGAACTTTAAAAAAGATAATGAGACCTATCTGAATGTTGACAATTCCGCAATGATCTATATGCTCATTAATGCTGTAAAGGAACAGCAGAAACAAATAGAAGAATTGAAAAAAGAAAATGCGGAGATAAAGAATTCGCTGAATAAAAAATAAACCTGTTAAACAACCATCAACTTTTTAATATGAAAAGAATCTTGTTCCCGTTATTGGCGATTAGTTTATTCCTGGCACCGCCAATAGTAACTTCTGCGCAAACACAAAAAGAGATACAGGCGCAAATGAGGGAAGCAATAAATGATTTAAACAAACAGGTTGCTGATCTCGAAAAACGAATTGAAGATGCCAAAAAGAATAAGGATGATGCCGAATCAATTAAAAGTATGGAAGAGGAGTTAGCCATGTTGAAAAAACAGGTTGAAATGATGGGGGGAGTATCAAAAAAGATCGAAAGGATTCCTGATAAAATCGTCAAACAAGCAATAAAGAATGACTCTATTCAAAACACAGAGACCAAAGCGTCCGTCCCAAAACTGGATAAGGAAAGAATTGATATGATGCCCCGGGATACCCTTAATGATGCTGAACTAATCCTCTTCATTAAGAAAATTCATGCAGAAGTTGAACAAATAATTACAAAAGAAGAAAAAGAGGAAGCTTCCAGGGCTTACATGGCCGCAAAATCCTTCGGAAAAACGTCGAATGGCATGAGCAATATTTCGACCAATCTATATTTGAGTGGTCATCCTGCGCATGCGATCTATCTCCTGGGAAAAGAATGTTCATCCAGCCCGAAACACGCAAACAACCTGAATAATTATGCTGCCTTAATTATCATGGCCGGAGGTGAACAGGCCGCTATCCCCATTCTTCAAAACCTGAACAAAAGCTTTCCGAACAACAGTACGATCCTGAATAATCTGGGACAGGCCTGGTATGGGCTGGGTGATATGAATAAAGCAAAAAAATATCTTGATATGGCGATAAGGCTTTTTGAAGACCACCCCCAGGCTAACCAGACCAAATGCTGGATTCAAAAATCAGAAGGAAATGACAAGGGAGCTATTGAATCATTAAAACGATCCATTCAGGAAGTCTATACGACGGAAAAAGACCATCTTCTAACTAAACTGGGTGGTAAATTGACCTATCGGGATTTCAAATTTCCCTATCACGGAAAACCGGAACCCCTGGGACTGGAACCATTCATCCGGTCCATCCCGGAATATCCGTTCGAAGGTGGAACTACGGCAGAACGCAGCCGGTTGGAGTGGTATGAATATAAGCAAAAGGTGATGGTTGCAAAAGAAGTGATAGAGAAAAAGATGGAAATCTTAAAACCCCTCGTTGACTCACACTACCAACGCTTGGTGGCCGACCCCAAACTGCTTGAGCCATTTAATAATCATGTACACATTACCGCCCGGAGGAAATTGATGTTGCTGACAGAGTGGGCCCAGGACCGATTGGCTTCCTTAAACAGGGAATTTGAATCATATGGCGATTCATTAAGACAATGGAGAAGGGATTTTGGTGAGGCAATGAAAAACCTGGAAAGTTGTGGCGCTAAAAAGGATGCTGCAACCACCTACCTGTCAAAAGCGAATTTGGTGCATCAACAGATCAACACGAAAACACTGAACTTAATAAAAGCGCATAATAATACCCTGGTGAGGCTGGTCCAATATACAAGTACTGCCGGGCCTGAATATCAACTAATGATCGAAAGTTTTAAAGCCGGCATGCTTACATTCCTCTCGGGTATGCAATGCGATATCGAGGTGGGATGCGTTCCATCAACTACTACCCCGCAATCGCGAAACAAGCCCCTGCCTGATTTTGATCAAGTAAACTGCGAATATAAAGATGAAATTTATATCCCTCCTTTTACAGTCATAAAAACAGAATGTAACATAATGACGACTGAGATTGATTTTGGAACAGAAGTCTTATTCCCGGAATTTGAGGTTAAGATCAAATTAGGGATGACAGAGAATCTCAACTCCGGAAAAATTACCAAAGGCACAATACAAATCGGCGTAGAAGCGGGAATAGACGGAAATATCGGGCCGGTAAAAGGAGAATTGAAAGGAGGCATTGCTGCCGGGATAGAAGTGACAGGCGCTGGCGTGAAGGAGGTTTATCTCGTAACCACTGCCAGTGCAGATTTGTCCGGGTATATAGATGAAAAAAAACTGGAATACCTGAATGAAAAGATAATGGACGCCAAAGGTGCGCCGGTTGTCGGGGCTGAGGCTAAGATAAGCTGGAATGCCGGGCCTAAAGGTGATTGGGGATTTGAGCATCACAGTACTTCGGGTGAGGTTAAACATTTTCTCAAACCATTAATGAAACCTAAGAAAGAATGAAACCTGTCATCAATATACTTATTCTTTTCATTCTTAATTTTTCATCCTGGAGCCAGACAAGCATCACAACCGTTGAGCGTTGTACGGATGCTATGGCTATGCAGGCTAAGGGCAAATGGATTAGGACCACTCACGAACAGGCGCCCAAATCGAAAGAGATCAATAACATTCTCGATGAATTTCATAATATGGTAATAAAGATTTACCCTCAGCCAACCGGCGTTGATGCGGTATGGCATAAGAGAGAAGGAATGAGTTATTTTGGATCGAGGTTAAAGTCATCTCCCTATCCGGATGGCAGGCCCAGATATCTGTCCACAGAGCTTCCCCACTTCAGGCAATACTATTACAAGGCGGGATTCTTCCGTTATCGCTGTGAATATAACAAAACCCACTCTATGGTGCCTGGCTACCCGGGTGAAACAGGTACCTGGTTAACAATTTCAGCCAATAACAGCGATCCGGCAATAGGAAATGCGCCTGATGATTCATGGATGATAAATGACATGCCTGTAAGAACGTTGAACCCGGGAACAAGAATATTTTCAGATGATGGATTAAAGGATGCCGCAAAAGGCAGAAACTATCGCATTGTACTCATTCATCGCAAAGGCATTTTACCTTATATACCGGTTACCCGCAAACAGTACCTTGATCAATGCATTATCTATCAAACTAAACTTTGGGATGAGCTTATTAAACGGACTGAGAATTTACCCGTTCGATCCCTGGAAGAACAGGAAAAAGAAAAAAATGCAAAGCTTGCAAAATTTGAAAAAGATTTTGGAAAAGATCCCAAGCGGTTGAAGTCGGCAGTGGACTATTATTTATCCGGTTATAAAACAGACCAGCAAACAAGAGATGAGCAGGTTGATAAGACAAAAAAAACTAAAGAGCGGGAATTAAAAAAATTTACGGACGAACTGGAAAAAACAACCGAACAAGGCTTGCTTGATTCGCCTGCTATGATCCGGGAGCTCTATAATTCAAACCTTATTTTCGACACAGACCCCCTGCAAGCAAGTATGGTGGTGATTGAGAACCGCGATTATATACGTAAAGACCTGCCCAAACATGTACCGCAGCTATTTGTGGTAAACTGGGAATGGAGTGACTGGGCACCGCAGGAAAAAGTTGCTGAGCTCATGGAAAAGGATTTTCCTTATGAAAAACTGCAGGCGATGATTGATAAATAAAAAAATCACCAATGAATAGAAACAAAATAATTACGTTGACTGCTATCACCCTGATTTTTCTGACGACCGGGTTTACAAAACTAAACCGGCAGACAAAAAGTTCGCACCATGCGATTGCTGAGTATGAAGTTCGGCTCACCCACACCGGATATACTTCGCTGGGAGGAAAGCTTGAGGATTGCCCTATCCGCTCCAACGGAAAAGTTGTACTCAGCGGGCGGCTCAAGGGAGAAGAAAGTGGGGATCGCGACGATCCTGTTTTGTACACAGGTGTCTTGCAAATAGATATTGATATGGATATATGCAGCATAAAGCGGCTCGTCAACGGTGAAGACAGGTTTTGCGGGATGAGAGTGAAAGGCAATGGGCCGGTGGAGGTAGAGTTACAAACATCTGATTCATCCACCAACCAGGAAACCTGGATCAAAATCAGGTATGACTCGACCATGGGTAATTTCACAAAATCGGTTAATGGGGATTGCGATTTGGCTGAAATGTCGGAGGAACGAATCATGGTGCCAAATGAAACTATCGCATCCATATTTAATGGCCGGGGTTTGCCTATGCTTACAAGCCGCATTCTCCAGGTACGGAGATATCCGGCAGATAGAGATGATACGGGTAATGAAACAGTAATCGAGGTTTTACACAAAATCAGGTAGTAAGAATTAAGAATTCCTCCTGGAAATTTTTCTGATCGAATTTAGTGTGCTGTATTGGTCAAGGACAAGCAATTCTCCAAAATATGGCGGTGCACAAAGCGAGGATTACAGAAAACAGCTCGAAGCAAAATTCCCAATTGAAAAACTGCAGGCAATGATTGATAAATAAAAAAATGAAACATCAAATACCGGTTCTGTTACTTGCTTTTACACCTATGGCCTTTGTCAGCAGCAGTCCCAATCATTAATCCAAAAATCAATACCCCTGTTTAAGAGACACTATTCCCCAGGTATGCGTTTACACATTCCCTTAATATGTCAACCTGCCTAACTTTTGTTCTATTGCCTGTTATTCACAATCCATTTACCTTTTGACAAAATTAACGGCTATGAAAAAAACACTGTTTTTGATGCTGCTGGCCTTTCCATGCTGGTTGTTTGCGCAAATTGGAATTAAGGCCGGGATAAATTTTGCCAACGTTACCAATGCCTCCTCTATCAATAGTAGCAGCCAGAGTGGCTTTCATGGCGGGTTATTCCTTGACCCGGGGAGTAAAGGAATTATGGGCTTCCGGACGGAAATACTCTACTCAAAACAGGGTTATAATTATAAAACAAGTACAAATACCGGTGTGGTCAACCTGGATTATATCCTGATGCCTCAGTTGATGACGTTCAATATCACCAAATTCGTTCAGCTCCAGGTCGGGCCACAGATGGCTTTCCTGATCAATGCAAAAGTAGATAGCAGCAATGAAAGTACAGGTAATGCTACCGCTGATAAGATCCTTGATTATTATAACCGCTTTGACTACGGGTTTGCAGGGGGTGTGGAAATTCACCCTTTCAATGGGTTGCTTATCGGGGCGAGGATGAGTATAAGTCTTGGAAATTTATACAAAATTCCCGAAGACGGTCAGCCGCCGTCATTTATCCCGGAAGTGGATGTAAAGAATAATTTATTCCAGATTTTTGCCGGCTGGACATTCGGCAAACAATCATCATCGAAATCAAAAAAGAAACAACAATGAAATATTTTGTTTCAGCGATTGTTCTTTTATTTGGAAGTATTGTCGTTCATTCCCAGGCAGCCTATCCTGATCCTGAGTTCAGCAACGAGGTCTATCTCTATAGAAAGGACAGTGCTGACAAACTGCTGCGGCTGGAAAAAGGCAGTTCCAAAATGGAAAACAAAACAAAAATGGGCGGGTTTGGAGGCTCTGAAAGTGCTTATATAATGGATGGCGGAAAATCATCAGTGCGATTGGTAAGCAGCAAAGACCTGTCATTTATTTTTTTCAATGGCAGTTCTGCCCGGTCATCATCACCGCAATATGATTCAATGATGCGGGCCAATGGTGCCGACCCCGCCATGATGCAGAACATGGAGGCCATGATGGATCCATCGAATACGATCGGTTTATACCAGGCAGTATGCGATAAAGAACAAAGGAAGATCCTTATTCAAAAAACTCCGGGCGCCATGCCCTTTGGCAGTAAAAAAACCAAATCAAGTGACAAGTTCACCTTCAGTGTTAAAAAAATAAGAGCGGGTTACTGGCAACTGGTGGTAGATAAAACTTTGCCTAAAGGCGAATATATCTTCTCCGTAGTCAATATGGGCATGGGTAATATGGACGGTAGCAACTTATTATTTGCTTTCGCCATTGATTAAAATAGCTTTTGGAAAGTTTTAACGCCGGCAGAAAAATCCGGTTTATGGATTTTCGTTGGTTAGGTATCTATAACAATACTTAACCATTTTCTGTTATGCTCAGGCCAAAAGCCCTCCTGCTTTTCTTCGTTCTTGTTCTATCTTTTGCATGGCTTTCCTCTTCCGGCCTCTGGAAAAGGACAACAGCCGGCTGGACCGGCAACCCGCCTGAAGAACATGAACCCAGTGACCATACAATGAAAAAGCTCAGGTTGAAAACAAAAGACGCTGCGGCATTTATTAAGCAAAACAACTATAACAACAATATCTGTTTCCTGGTTGACATGAACCTGCCCTCCGGGCAGAACCGTTTCTTTGTGTATGATCTTAACAGGGACACTTTACAAAATGCGGGTCTTGTTACGCATGGCCGCTGCAATGAAAACTGGCTCGAAGGAAGAAAATACGGCAACACTGTTGGTTGTGGCTGCACTTCCCTCGGAAAATACAAGATCGGGTATTCATACAATGGGAAATTCGGTCTTGCCTTCAAATTGCACGGACTTGAAAAAACCAATGACAAAGCCTTCGCCCGTTTCGTAGTCCTTCATGCCCATGATTGCGTTCCCGGAACGGAAATAGACAGTGATATCTGCCAGAGCGATGGTTGCCCGACTGTTGCTCCCGGGTTCCTGCAACAGTTAAAACCTATTATCAATGAATCCAAAAAACCTGTGTTGCTCTGGATCTATCAATAAGCATATCTAAAGGCGCCAGAGCCTGAAGCCTTGGCGCCCTTGCTGAATTCAATAAAAGCCGTGAAAACTAAAATGCCATCCGCTGCAGCGGATGGCATTGCATTTGGTCTTAAAAATTTATCAGGCCAGGCTTGCTTCCATGGTAATATTTGCCGTCAGCGATTTGCTGATCGGGCAATTGGCTTTTGCATCTGCAGCACACTCGGCAAACTTTGCTGCATCAATTCCCGGCACTTTAGCTTTCACTTCAAGATGACTCTCCGTAATAGCGCCATTGTCCAATGTCACTGTGCATTTGGTATCTATATTATCCGGTGTAAACCCGGCTGCTCCGAGTACAAAACTCAATTTCATACTAAAACAGCCGGCATGGGCAGCAGCAACCAGCTCTTCAGGATTGGTGCCGATACCATTTTCAAAACGGCTGAGGTATGAGTATTGTGTATCTTTTAATACACCTGATTGAGTAGTATTGGTTCCCTTCCCTTCTTTTCCCGATCCTTTCCAGTTTGCTGTAGCAAAGCGTTTCATAATAAAAAAGTTTAAAGATTTATTGAAGTTGATTGTCTTCTTCCAGTTCAGCCAGGCGGTTCTCCGGCTCGTTGTATTCAATGATGAAATTATTCTTGCCTTCGCCGATCAATATCTTCAGGAATTTTTGCTGCACCAGTTCCAGCAATGAAAGAAAAAGAAAAATAGCATGCACCCTGTTCTGGGCTTTTTCAAATATTTTTTCAAACGACACTGTTCTCTCTGCCTGTGCCAGTGAAAGCATATCCTGCCGGCTGCCTTCCATGGTATAATTATACTGGACAACAGTATGAACCGGTTTATTTATCCTGTCTGAATACTTCTGCATCGCCCTTTCAAAGGCACGCATCAGTTTAAATAAAGTAATATTCTGGATCTCTGTTCCTTCGCTGTCCTCTTCTCCTATTTGCGTTAATTCTTTCTGGATATTGCCACGTTTTACCGCCAGCATTCTCAATGCTTCCATTTCCGCCATCTGGGCAGAAGCTTCTTTGAACCGTTTATATTCCAATATCTTATTGATCAGCTCCTGGCGGGGATCAATCTCATTACCCTGTGCATCCAGTTCTTTTCTTGGCAGCAGCATTTTTGCCTTGATACGCATCAGCGTAGAAATGAAAAGAATGAACTCACTGGAAAGTTCAATATTCAAAGATTCCTGCTGGTGGATATAAGCCAGGAAGTCGTTGGTGATAGTGGTGATCGGGATATTATAGATATCCAGTTCATCCCTTTCAATAAAGAACAATAAAAGATCAAAGGGGCCTTCAAACTGCGCCAATTTTATCTGGTACGAGGTATTGTTCACTATCCTGTATTTTATTAAAAAGAAAAATCCTGTATGAGCTTATTTCTCTCATACAGGACTTCAAAAATAAGGGAAAAATGCCTGCCGGAACAGGCAATAATTATCCCCACTCTATTCATATTAAGCTTGTAAAACCGACCGGCAATTTATCTTTTCCTCAGCTCATCCCTGATCTCACGGAGAAGGGTGATATCTTCCGGCGGGGCTGCCGGTGCAGCAGCGGCCTCTTTCTTTTTTGTTTTATTCATGGCCTTTATTACGAAAAATAAAAACATAGCGATGGCAATAAATTTGATCGTGGCTGTAATGGCCATCCCATACTTTAGTTCGGCGCTTCCTACTATTATTGACAACGAATTAAAATCAATACCGCCTGTGATCATCCCTATAATCGGCATTAGAATATGATCTACCACGGCTCCTACAATGGCATTGAACGCAACTCCTAATACGGTTGCAACGGCAAGGTCTATCACATTGCCCTTCATGGCAAAGTCCCTAAATTCTTTAAGCATTCCCATAATCTGTTTGTTTGAATGTGAGGTAAATAAGTTGGTTTGGAAAATAAAAGGTAAAGTAAAGTTCAGAAATAAAAAAAGCTTTGATCAGCCTTTCTTTAAACCCGGGTATTGCATATCCAGCCCCTTCAGTAATTTATATAATTTATCCGCTATGACATACTCTTTGTACCAGTTCTGGTCAGCGGGTACTATTGTCCACGGAACAGCATTGCAGTGATTAAAGCAATCCTCATACATGTGCATATAAATATCCCAGAGCTTTGCCTCCTCAAAGTCTTTTTCATTATACTTCCACATTTTTCCCGGATCCTTCATTCTTTCTGAAAGTCTTTCATGCTGCTCTTCCTGGGAAATATGAAGGTAGAATTTCAGGATATGGGTATTATTATGTTCCTGCAGCATTTGCTCAAAATCATTGATCGCCTTCATTCTTTTTTTAGCTGTTTTGTCATCGCACCATTTATGCACCCTCGTCACCAGTATATCTTCATAATGCGACCGGTTAAAAATTTGTATCATTCCTTTTGCCGGCGTATAATGATGTATCCTCCATAAAAAATCATGTGATAGTTCTTCCGGTGTTGGCGCTTTATAGGACCTGACCGTCACCCCCTGTGGATTCATATTCCCCAACACATTCCTGATCACGCCATCTTTACCGCTTCCGTCCATTCCCTGAATCACTACCAGCACTGAATGTTTTCCTTCGGCATATAAAAGATTCTGCAGCTCGTCCAGCTCTTCGATCATTTTTTCTGTCTTCTCCTTTGTTTCTTTCTTATCCATGTCTTCCGGCGCCCGGGTCCCAGTATTTTTCAGGCTGATCTTATCCATAACATGAGTTATTTTATCAAATATAAAAAAAGGATCGGCTATGACCGGTTTTTATGACCTTTGCCTGCCGGCAGCCGCCGGGATTATGAATAATAAAGTCATCAGCTGGTCCATCTTTGTTTTACTTTGTTTTATCTGGGGTAGTTCTTTTATATTAATGAAAGTAAGCCAGAAAGGATTAAACGCCCCGCAGATCGCAGCGCTGCGGATATTTTCTGCCGCCCTTGTTTTTCTCCCTTTTGCCTTTTTTCATATCACAAAACTTCCCCGCCGGAAAATGGGATTGATCTTCCTGGCCGGTTTTTTTGGTAATCTTTTCCCGGCTTTTTGTTTTGCCTTCGCCATTCTCAAAATAGACAGTTCCCTCGCCGGAATATTAAATTCACTTACCCCGATCTGTGTGGCAACCATTGGAATTTCTTTTTTCAAAGACAAAATAAAAACACAAAAACTTATTGGCGTACTTGTGGGCTTTGCGGGGCTATGCCTGCTTACATTTACGCAAAAAGATATCAGTTTTGACAATCTTGGTTACGCATTGCTTGTAATAGCCGGCACTTTATCTTATGGTATCAATGTAAACCTTGTCAGTCACCACCTGAAAGAAGTGAACCCTATTCACCTGGCAACAGTATCATTGGGGTTTATGGCCATCCCGGCAGGGCTTATATTGTGGCAACAGGGTTTTACAGGATTAGATTTTACTGATACGGTTATTCAGTGGGCCATTATTAATTCATCCCTTCTTGGCATTGTTGCCAGTGCATTTGCGACCCTGATATTTTATATGCTGGTACAAAAGGCAGGCGGGCTTTTTGCCTCATTGGTGACTTATGGCATTCCTTTTATCGCTCTGTTCTGGGGTTTTATGGACGGAGAAAGCATAACCTTTATTGAAATTATTTCTCTCGGTATTATTTTGCTGGGAGTTTACCTCGCTAACCGTCCCGAAAAAAAGGAAACCGGGAATTAATAATTGATCTCTACTAACGACTCTTTTACTCACGACTCATCACTCACTATTACACCGCCATGATCTCTTTTTCTTTAGCGGCCAGGTGTTTTTCTACAAAAGAAATGAATTTATCCGTTACCTGCTGAACATCCGCTTCTGCATCTTTTGCAGCATCTTCGCTTAACCCGTTTTTCTGAAGTTTCTTGATATGCTCAATAGCGTCCCTGCGGATATTGCGGATCGCCACTTTAGAATGTTCTCCTTCCCCCTGGCATTTTTTTACCAGTTCCTTTCTTCTTTCTTCCGTCAACGGAGGAAGAAACAGCCTGATAAGACTACCGTCATTCTGAGGGTTGATACCAATATTGGCAGCAATGATGGCCCTTTCAATGGGCTGGAGCATATTTTTTTCCCAGGGCTGTATACTTAAGGTCCTGGCATCCATCACGCTGATATTTGCCACCTGGTTGATCGGCATGGGAGAGCCATAATAATCCACAACAATACCATCCAGCATTTGTGGGTTGGCCTTACCAGCCCTGATCTTAGTCAGTTCTGCTTCCAGGTGACCGATCGCTTTTTTCATTTGATCGTCTGCCGTAGCAACTATCCGGGAAATATCTTCTGTCATAACTTTTCTTTTTTGTCTCCGTACCGGGTTCGGAACGGGAGGCAAAGCTAATAAAAGGGAAGGTTATAAAAAAAGCAGAAAGAATGCGGGGCTCTTTCTGCTATAAAGATTTTAGTTTACTTTATTTTTTATCGGCAGTGGCAACTTCAGTCTCCTGGGTAAGTGTTACAACTTTAGAAGGTGTTTTCAACTCCATAGCACCATCCATTCTTTTGGCAATGACCATGGTGCGTTGGGGCTTCCGGTAATATAACAGTCCGAGACCGATAAACGATATGGCCAGCATGATAAGCAGTAAAAAAGTAGAGCCCAATGATCTTCCGGCATAGGCCAGTACGACAAAAGAAATATTGAGTGCAACGCAGGTAAATGTTACGGCTGCGTGTCCCAATCCCCTTGCAAGCAGTAAATGATGAACGTGGTTACGATCAGGCGTAAAAGGTGAACGTCCATTAAATATCCTGATGGCAAACACACGAAGCGTATCCAGTAAAGGAACGATCAATATAGCAAAACCGATAGCTACTGCCGATTCAACAGGCACAATTACCGAAGGTTCGCTGGCTACATTGATAAATTTAATAACCAGGATGGCATTTACCAGTCCTATCATCAGCGAACCGGAGTCGCCCATAAATATTTTAGCCGGATGATGATTAAAAATAAGAAAGGCAATCAGGCTGCCTGCGAGTGCAAAAGCCAGTAACGAATAGGCCTGGTGTTCTGTAATAAAAAAATATGTTCCGAAGATCATCATGGTTAGCGTGCCCAGGCTGGCAGCCAGCCCGTCTATTCCATCAATAAGGTTGAAAGAATTGATAACAACGATGACAGTAAGATAGGATAGTGCCAGTGCAAAACCTTCAGGTAATTCTTCAAAACCGAATAAACCATGCATACTGTCCAGGCGGATGCCACCAAGATGAATAAGTATCGAAGCGGCTACAACCTGGCCGACAAATTTTTTGCTGGGCGATAATACAACAAGGTCATCTTTTAAACCCAGGAAGAAGATGACAAGAGCTGATGCAAAAAAATACTGGAATTCCGGGTTCAGGTAGCCTTGTATGGATAAAAGTGACGCCAGCAAAAATCCTCCGAAAATACCCACACCGCCCAATGATGCAACCGGGTGCGTATGCACTTTTCTTTCATCAGGAACATCATACAATTTTTTCTGATCCGCTATCTGTAAAACAACCGGGATGGCCAGGAAGGATATAATAAAAGACACGGAAGCAGTCAATAGAACATCAAGCATCGAATAAGGGTTTACGGTGCAAAAATAGGTTTTAAGCCATTAGTTTATTCAAGATGCACTTATTTTTTAATGCACAATAGATTAATTTTAAATGAACCATCGGAATACTCAGAAATAATTTCCCGGAAGATTAATCGATTCAGGTGGGTTTCGTACCAAAAAAGATCGCACATTTGCAAACTGGTTTGGTGGTTTGAAACATCAAGCTACAATAAGTTTAAACGTAACTATATATTATGGCTGAGCTTAAAGCAATCGCAACACAAATACGCCGCGATATTGTAAGAATGGTACATGGCTGTTCAAGCGGCCATCCCGGAGGTTCATTAGGTTGTACTGAATACTTTACTGCCTTGTATTTCAAGGTTATGCAACATGATCCCTCCTTTAATATGAATGCAACAAATGAAGATGTTTTTTTCCTGTCCAACGGGCATATATCTCCGGTATTCTATTCCACTTTAGCACGATCCGGCTATTTTGATATAAAAGAACTGGCTACATTCAGAAAAATAAATTCACGCCTGCAGGGTCATCCCGCAACACATGAACATTTACCCGGCGTCCGAATCGCATCCGGATCATTAGGGCAGGGTATGAGTGTGGCGATCGGCGCAGCGCTGACCAAAAAATTAAATGGGGAAAAAAATATTGTTTTCTCCCTGCATGGTGATGGAGAGCTCGATGAAGGACAGGTCTGGGAAGCTGTCATGTTTGCAGCACATCATAAAGTAGATAACCTGATCTCCACTATTGACTGGAATGGTCAGCAGATAGATGGCCCCACTGATAAAATAATGGGGTTGGGTAATATCCGCCAGAAATTTGATGCATTCGGGTGGACCACTCTTGAAATGAATGGCAATGATATGGATGAAGTGGTAGCCGGTCTTGAAAAAGCAAAATCACTGGTAGGTAAGGGTAAGCCGATTGCTATTATGATGCATACAATAATGGGTAAAGGGGTTGATTTTATGGAAAACGATCATAACTGGCATGGTATAGCTCCCAATGATGAACAA
This sequence comes from Chitinophagaceae bacterium, assembly GCA_036520835.1. Classification (GTDB taxonomy): domain Bacteria; phylum Bacteroidota; class Bacteroidia; order Chitinophagales; family Chitinophagaceae; genus VBAT01. The sequence goes on from DATDIX010000111.1 coordinate 32,973, forward strand.
TTAGCCAAAGCATTGGCACAATTGCCCGAAACAATGGGGGATTATTAAGCCCCTGTCTTCTAAAAGAGGTTTATTCGCTTTTCAACAGAAAATCCTGGCTGACCGCTTTCCTCGATGGGGACCATGATGCGATCAATGCAATGACAAAAACGGTGATGCCAACCAGCAGAAAATCCTTGAGACGCAAAGTAACCGGGAAATAATCTATCAGGAATGATCCTCCCATGAGCGGGATCAGGTGAAAGTTGATCTGTAATTGAGCAAGCATAAAGGCAAGTAACATCCCTATCCCTCCGCCAATTAATGCCAGTAAAAAACCTTCCGCCAGGAATATTTTCTGAATAAACCAGCTTTTTGCACCCATTGCATGCAATGCGGCTATGTCCTTTTGTTTTTCCAATGAAAGCATTCTCAAAGCGCCGATCATGTTAAATGCAGCTACCAGGAGTATCAGGGTTGCTATGGCATAAATAGCCCATCGTTCCATGTTCATCACTGAGTACAGGCTCTGGTTCTGCTGGTAGCGGTTCTGTACATTATAGCTGCCGGTAAAAATTTTCTCTACCTGCTCTTTTATGTCATCCACAGCAGCCGGGTCATTCAGCTTTATTTCAAGGCCGCTGTATTGATCGGGCCCTAACCTCAATACCTTTTTTACAAAATCAATATTGGTAATACCATATTTATTATCAAAATCCTGCTGAATAACAAAAACAGAAGAGGACCGGATGGTATCAATACTGATATTATCCATCGGTCCAACTTGCTCGACAGATCCTTTCCTGGGTAAATAAATATTCAAAGAAGAAAGGTTACGATCTGCTTGTATGCCCAGGGCATTCTCCACCCCCGCACCAAGTATTAATTGAGGCGCCTCTTCAGTCCCCAATTCATAATCACCTTTTACGATATGATCAGCCACACCACTTACATAGCGGTAGTTTTCATCAACCCCTTTCAGGTAAACCAATGACTGGTATTCCCCGTTCTGCACAAATGCTTTTTCTTCGACAACGAGTGAATAGTTCCGGACACCGCTGATCCTTTTCAATTTTTGCAATTGTTCCGGTGTAATAGTAATGACCTTTCCCGATGCAGGAGAAACTTTAAGATCTGTGTAAAAAGATGAATACAGCGATTTTACAAGGCCTTCGAATCCATTGAATACACTTAGCACCAATATCAGTGCCGACGTACCGATAATGATCGCCACAATACTGATCCACGCAATGACATTAATGGCATTGGTTGATTTTTTTGCTTTGAAGTATCGCCAGGCAAAGAGAAAATGCAAGCTAAAAAGTTAACAGGTTAATAAGTTGATACGGGAATGGCTTATTCTGACTTATTCTTTTTTTCCTCGTCCATTTTTTTGAATAATTCTTCCATTTTAAACACCTGGTCTAGTGTATCATCCTTGAAAAATTTCAATACCGGGATACTGCGTAGCTGGTGTCTTACTTTGGCGGCCAGTTCTTTTTTTATTTCATGGTGACGGTCATCAATTTTTTTCAGGACACCCGGTGCGTCTTTTACCTGGAAAAAACTCAGGTAAACCCTTGCTTCCAGAAGGTCGGGGGTCACTTTTACTGACGAAATAGACACCATTCCCCCATCCACCATATTCAGGCCCAGCCGCTGAAAAATGATATTCATTTCCTCGTTCAGGAGGCCGGCTATCTGTTTTTGTCGCTTTCCTTCTTCCATGTCTTAACAATTGGGTTCGGCGTAAAATTAGTTACTTTGCGCCGTTTAAGCGATTAAAGAGTGATATGAAGCAATATTCAAGGATTTTTAAATACCTGGGCGCCTACAAAGGAAAAATAACTCTCTATTTTCTGTTTACCCTGCTGAGCATTTTGTTTTCCATTGTTTCAATCGGGATGCTGATGCCATTTCTGCAACTGATCTTCACAGACCCGAGACCTGAGTGTCTGACATGCGGCAGCTTTGGGAAAGCAAGCAGTAACCCGCTCATTCAGTCAATCAACGATTTTCTAAACAACTCAATCAATACCCGTGGTAAGATCCCTACCCTGGGTTTTATTTGCCTTTTAATGATCAGCTTCATTATTTTAAAGAATTTATTCCTTTACCTCTCTTATTATATACTCAATCCTTTAAAAAACACTGTAGTCAACCAGCTCCGGGAAAACCTGTATGATAAAGTATTAAGACTCCCCATTGGCTTTTTTAATGAAAAAAGAAAAGGTGACCTGATGAGCCGGATGACCAATGATGTCAGTGAAGTAGAGAGTTCGGTTGTAGGTACGTTAGAAGGATGGATCCGTGACCCATTAACGATAATTGTTACATTGATCGTTTTATTTCTTATTAGTCCGTTGCTGACATTACTTATATTATTACTTATACCGTTATTAGGGCTGGTCATTGGTCGTATAACAAAATCATTAAAAAAACATTCACAGGAAGTAGCCGGTAAGTATGGTGAGACGTTGTCAACCCTGGACGAAACACTTGGAGGCTTAAGGGTTATCAAAGCATTTAATATTGAGAAATTATTACGCCTGAGATTTTTCAAGGGCAATGAGGAACTTTTAACCGCCAAGAATAAGATAAGCTACCGCCGTGATCTGGCATCCCCTCTTTCTGAAGTGATGGGCGTGATGCTTTTTACCGGCGTATTGTATTATGGAGGCACACTGGTTTTACAAAATGAATTGCTGGAGGCTTCAGTCTTTCTTGGCTACCTGGGTATTTTCTATAACATTATTAATCCTGCAAAAGCATTATCTACCTCTTTCAGCAATATGCGCAAAGGCGCTGCAGCCATCAACCGTATAGAAGAGATACTGAATACACCCATCACCGTTGACGATAATCCTTCCGGCAAAAAGATCTCTTCATTCAATAATAAAATTGAATTCCGTAACGTGGTTTTTGCGTATGATGATGCAGTGATACTGGACAACATTAACCTCTCCGTTGAAAAAGGAAAGACCATTGCATTGGTCGGCTCCTCTGGCGCAGGCAAGTCCACATTAGCTGATCTTGTTCCAAGATTTCATGATGTAACAGGCGGTGAAGTATTGATCGATGGCATAAACATTAAGGACTATTCATTGCATTCTGTCCGCAGCCTGATGAGCATTGTAACGCAGGAACCCATTCTTTTCAATGACACTATCGCCAATAATATCAAACTGGGTAAAGAGAATGCTACAGAAGAAGAAATTATCCAGGCAGCCAAAATAGCCAATGCCCATAATTTTATTGTGCAGAAGGAACAGGGATATGAAACAAATATCGGCGACAGGGGAAGTAAGTTAAGCGGTGGTGAAAGACAAAGATTAACCATTGCAAGGGCAGTTTTAAAAAATCCCCCGATACTGATACTGGACGAAGCCACTTCCTCACTCGATACCGAAAGTGAAAGACTGGTACAGGATGCTATCAATAATATGATGCAGAACAGGACAAGCATTGTAATTGCTCACCGGCTTTCTACTATCCGTCATGCCAGTGAGATCATTGTTCTGCAAAAAGGAAAGATCGTGGAAAGAGGAACACATGAACAGTTACTGTCGCAAAATGGATTTTATAGAAAGTTGGTGGAGATGCAGGAGGTGAGATGATTATCGTTCAACTATTGATCCATTGTATTGAATTTGTTCAGCCTCATTTATATTAATCACAGATTGCATCAATTTCTTCGTTAGTTAAAGTTGGGAAAGCTGTCATCATTGTGCCGCCAAATGTTTCTTTAAGATTTTTTGCATATTCATTTCTTGCCATAAAAGCCTCCGGATTTCTTATCCAATCATAAACATTCTTCCTGTCTGTCCAGGGGCCACGTTTCTCAAATCCAAACAACCCTGGTCCTGTCAAGTTTTTAAATAAAGCATGGCAGGCCGCACATTTACTCATAAATAAAGTCTTTCCATACTGTGCATTATCAGATAACTTAAGATCTGGTGACTGATTTTCAATCCTACTGTTTTCCTTAGTATCTAAAACCGGGATATTCTTAATGAAGAAGAAAGTTCCGGCTAAGGCAATAAGAATAATATGAGCGTTAACTATATAATTAATTTGCCTGTTCACATCCCAAAGTTACTGCACAAAAAATCCTGCACAAAGCAGGATCAATTCTTAATTTGTAATTCTACAGTCCTATCCTCTCAGCACCTCTCTCGCTATCACGATCTTCTGAATTTCACTCGTTCCCTCCCCTATTGTGCAAAGTTTTGCATCACGGTAATGTTTCTCCACCGGGAAATCTTTTGTATAACCATAGCCCCCAAATATCTGCACGGCATCATTGGCTGTTTTCACTGCTACTTCGCTGGCATAGTATTTTGCCATGGCAGCGACTTTGGTAACATATTCGCCACGGTTCTTAAGATCGCATGCCTGTAAGGTCAATAGTTCGGCCGCCTGAATTTCTGTTGCCATATCGGCTAACTTAAAGGATATACCCTGGAAACTGGAAATAGGTTTATCAAACTGGTATCGCTCCTGCGAATATTGCAAGGCGGCTTCGTAAGCGCCTTTGGCTATACCCAATGAAAGAGAAGCAATAGAGATTCGTCCGCCGTCCAGTACTTTCATAGCCTGTTTAAATCCATCACCCACTTTTCCCAACCGGTTCGAATCCGGAATGCGGCAGTTATCAAAGATCATCTCTGCTGTTTCGCTGGCACGCATACCCAGTTTGTTTTCCTTTTTGCCGGCACTAAACCCTTTGGTTCCTTTTTCTACCACAAAAGAAGTCGAATTATTCTTTGCTCTTGGCTCACCGGTCCTGCATATCACCACAGCTACATCGCCGCTCTTGCCATGAGTGATCCAGTTCTTTGTTCCGTTGATGATCCAGTCGTTGCCATCCTTAACAGCTGTGCATTTCATATTACCGGCATCGCTGCCTGTATTCGCTTCCGTTAGCCCCCACGCCCCTATCCATTCTGCCGTAGCCAGTTTAGGCAGGTATTTTTGTTTTTGTTCTTCATTTGCAAAGGCAAGTATATGACCGGTGCAAAGTGAGTTATGCGCCGCCACGCTCAATCCAATAGAACCGCAAACTTTGGCGATCTCTTCTATTACCGTCTTATATTCAAAATAACT
>DATDIX010000112.1:0-5797 GCA_036520835.1 Chitinophagaceae bacterium
ACTTGCAGATGAGGACCCGGATGTGGATGCCATTTACCGTCTTGTCTCCAATACACCCTGTGTTTTTCAGAAGAAAGAACCGGTAGTGCTGGAAAAGGGAACGTCATGCCCTTTCAATTCGCAGAATACGGCTATACAAAAAGAATTATTCCCCTTGCTCTTTCTCCCTTCGTTTGTCACATTCCGTTTCACGGACATTCTGCGGGGTATTATTGCTCAACCCATTCTCTGGCAGCATGGCTACCGCCTGGGTTTTACCGAAGCTACTGTTGTTCAAAAAAGGAATGAACACGATTACTTAAAAGACTTTGAAAGTGAAGTGCCCATGTATTTGCACACTGAAAAGTCGCTGGAAGCGGTGAGCAGGTCTGTCAGCAGCGGATCTGTAACAGACAACCTGTACTCAGCGTATGAAGCTTTGCTGAAAATTAACGTAGTGGAAGAAAGGGAAATGACCGTTTTGAAAGAATGGCTGAAAGTATTTTGATAATTTTGTTTTATGCAGAATTTAATTGATGCGGTAAAAGCTTTATACACGGAATGGAAAGGCCATGAACCCGTCGCTGTGGATGTATTGCCTATATCCGGCAGCGAACGTCGTTATTTCCGTGTTCATGGTAAGGAAGGCACGGTGATCGGCACATTCGGCGCTAATGTCAAGGAAAACGAATCTTTCATTTACTTTTCTGATAATTTCTATAAAAAGAAATTATCTGTTCCCGAAATATATGCTGTCAGCGCAGACAGGATGTATTACCTGCAGGAAGACTTCGGCGATGTTTCCTTATTAAATCACCTGGAAGCAGATGGTTTTACTCAACCCGTTTATGATCTTTTCAAAAAAAGCCTGGAAGAGCTTGCATCTTTACAGGTAAATGGCGACAAGGGCCTTGATTACAAACGCTGCCTGACCAATAAAGAATTTGGCAAAGAAGCGATCATGGCCGACCTGCTTTATTTCAAGTATTATTTTCTCGATGCCCTGCGCAAACCTTACGACAAACAAAAGCTGATCAAAGATTTTGAAGCGTTGAGTAATTACCTGACACATACCGAATATAAATATTTTATGTTCCGGGATTATCAAAGCCGGAATATATTGGTACAACAAGGCAAAAGCGTTCACTTTATTGACTACCAGGGTGGCATGAAAGGCGCCCCGCAATATGATGTCGCCAGTATGCTTTGGCAGGCAAGAGCTGGTCTGCCGGATGAATGGAAAGAAAACCTGCTGGATGACTACATGCAGGCATTTGAAACACTGATCGAAGGACCGCTTGATAAAATTGTTTTCCGCAGCCAGTATAATGGCTATGTACTGATAAGACTACTACAGGTGCTCGGCGCCTATGGTTTTCGTGGTTTATTTGAACGCAAGGCCCAGTTCCTTACTGCTATCCCTTTAGGATTACGCAACCTGAAAGAGTTTTTTACCAACCAGAGCTTAGGCATTGCTGTTCCCGAGTTCAGGAAAGTATTGGATCTCTGTGTATCGGAAGAGGTCATTCAGCAGTTTACTCCCACACAGGCGACTGAAAAGACACCCCTGGTAGTAAAGATCTGCAGTTTCTCTTATCGTAAAGAGATACCGGCTGATGAAACGGAGAATGGCGGCGGATTTGTATTTGACTGCCGTGGTATCCTGAACCCGGGCCGCATTGAAGAATACAAAACACAACATGGCCGGGATAAAGCTGTTAAAGATTATTTAGAGCAGCAAACACAAATGCTGAACTATCTCAATAGTGTTTTTGATATTGTGGACATGACCGTGGAAGAATATATCAAAAGAGGTTTTGAAAGCCTGATGATCAGCTTTGGTTGTACCGGCGGACAACACCGGAGTGTGTATGCAGCGGACGCCATGGCAAGGCATTTAAGAAATAAGTTTAAAGTAAAGATTGAGTTAAGACACACTGTCCAGGATGAAAAAAATTGGCAAAACCCACCCCCGGCCCCTGAAGGGGAGCAAGAAGCATTTCGGTCGAAACTAAAATAGTTATGGTAAATAAAATGCATGCCGGGGCAATTAAAGAAATTGAAAAATTTCTTCTAAAACGAAATAATGAACAAGAACGATAAAAACTCCCCTTCAGGGGTCGGGGGCGCCATGATTTTCTCCGCAGGTTTGGGCACACGTTTCAAACCATGGACCGATAAACATCCTAAAGCATTGGCACTTGTCAATGGTAAATCATTATTACAGCGAAACGTAGAATACCTGCAGCAATACGGGATAAAAGATGTGATCGTAAATGTTCATCATTTTGCTGAGCAGGTAATTGACGCTGTTAAAAAGAATAACGGGTGGGGAAGTAATATTGTCATCAGCGATGAAACAGATGTGGTACTGGAAACTGGCGGCGGTTTGTTAAAAGCAAAAGACCTGTTCACTCCCGGTGAAAAATTCATTACCTGTAATGTTGATATTCTTACTGATCTTAATATCCATAAACTGCTGGCATTTCATGAAAAACATAAGCCGCTTGTTTCATTTGGCGTTACGGACAGGAAAACCTCCCGCTACCTGTTATTTGATGATAAAGACAGGTTATGCGGCTGGAGAAATGTAAACACGGGTGAAGAAAAAGGCCCCATCCTAACCTTCCCCAAAGGGCAAGGAACACTAATCTCCGTTATTGAAAAGGCCTATAGCTGTGTTGTCGTCTTTGAATACGATATTTTCCGGCTTATGCCCTTCACGGGCAAATTCTCCCTGATGGATGTTTACCTCCATCTTGCCAAAGACCACCTGATCATGGGTTATGATCATAGCGGGGACAGGCTGGTAGATGTAGGAAAACCCGAAAGCATAGCCGTAGCGGAACAACTATTCCCATAAGCCCTTTTATTCTTCCATTTATCATAAATATTTTTAAATACCTTTTCCGGGTTATTTTCTGCTGCAGCTAATTAGTATAAATTACGTCTGTTTATAAATCATACAATATGAACAAAACACTTCTCAGCTTAGTTTGCCTGCTGATGGTTACCCTCTCATTTTCACAATCAAACTATGATGCCAAAGAAGCCTTTGCTCCCCAGTTTTATCCTTATCCCGGCAACGACTTTCGCAGCGCCAGTGGTGAGCCAGGCCCCAAGTACTGGCAAAACCGCGCCGACTACAAGATCAATTGTTCCTTAGATACGGCTAAACATTCCGTCAGCGGCGATATGGAACTTTCCTATACCAACAATAGTCCTGATAACCTGAAATTCCTCTGGCTGCAACTGGACCAGAATATATACAGGAATGATTCACGCGGCTCAGCCACTACAACAGAAACAGGCGGCCGCTATGCCAATGCAGGTTTTACAGAAGGATATGTTATCAGGTCCGTATCTATTGAGTACAACGGGAAAAAATATACAGCGAAGTATACTATCTCTGATACACGTATGCAGGTATGGCTGCAGGAAGCATTGAAATCTTCCGGTGGGAAATTGAAACTGGCCATACAATTTGCCTTTCAAGTACCGGAATACGGGACCGACAGGATGGGAAGGCTGCAAAAAAAGGACGGGTGGATCTATGAGATCGCCCAATGGTTCCCCCGCATGTGTGTGTATGATGATATACAAGGATGGAATGTATTACCCTATGTTGGCGCCGGTGAGTTTTATTTGGAGTACGGCGATATCGAATTTAGTGTAACCGCCCCGTCCAATATGATCATCGTGGGATCGGGAGAATTATTAAATCCGCAGGAATGTTTTACCACGGAGCAAAATAAAAAATACCAGGATGCGAAAAGCAGTGATAAGACCGTAGTGATAAAAAGCAGTAAAGATGTGACAGATAAAAATGCACAACCCAAAAAAGCAATATCAACCTGGAAATTTAAAATTCAGAATACAAGAGATGTCGCATGGGCAGCCTCAAGAGGATTTATACTGGATGCGGCACGTATTAATTTACCGGGTGGCAAAAAGTCGCTGGCGATGAGCGCCTATCCTGTTGAAAGCACAAAAGAGAAGAACGGGAACGACTGGCGCCGTTCTACTGAAATGGTGAAAGCATCGGTAGAACATTATTCCGGTAAATGGTACGAGTATCCTTACCCGGCTGCTGTGAATGTAGCGGGTATCGTTAGCGGCATGGAATACCCGGGAATTGTTTTTTGCCATTTCTCAGCAACCGGCGGCGGGTTATGGGGTGTCACGGATCATGAGTTCGGCCATACCTGGTTCCCGATGATCGTTGGCAGTAATGAAAGAAAATACGGATGGATGGATGAAGGCTTTAATTCTTTCATTAACGGTTTTTCTACCCGGGCATTCAATAAAGGTGAGTTCGATACAAGAGGTGATATCTCTTCCCTTTTTACAGTAAAGTCAGCATTCGGTGATCATGTGGATGGCCTGTTCAATGTGCCTGATGCCATAAAAGAAAACAGTATCGGCACATCGCTCTACTTTAAACCGGCCATGATGCTGACTGTACTGCGTGATGTCGTGCTTGGTCCCGAACGTTTTGATGCTGCTTTCCGTGAATACATTAACCGCTGGGCTTTCAAACACCCCACTCCCTGGGATTTTTTTCATACCATGGAAAATGCAGGAGGTGAGGACCTTGGTTGGTTCTTCAGGGGATGGGTGCTGAATAACTGGAAGATCGATCAATCAGTAACCGGTGTAAAATACATAGATAATATTCCGGGGAAAGGAGCAGAGATCACATTGGAGAATGTAGAGAAAATGCCGATGCCCGTGACCCTGTTGATAAAAGAGGCCAATGGCAAAGAACATAAGATCAGCCTGCCGGTAGAAATATGGCAGCGTGGCGCTGAATGGAAATTTGCTGCCCCTACTACCAGCGAGATCAAAGAAGTGATCCTCGACCCTGACCGGAAACTACCCGACTGGAACAGGGATAATAATAAATGGAAGAAGGCATTCTGAGGAAAAGTTAAAAAGGTAAAGGTTGAAAAGATGACAAGGCTAATTCACCGCCAATTTTTACTTTTAACCCTGCAAACTTATCAACCCAACCATGCGCCCCATCATCATCGGTTTTGGTCTGCTCATCCTTTGCCTGCTTATACTGTTTCGTATAGGCGAAGTAAATTTTATCAAAGGCGATGTAAAGCTGGAAGTGATCGTCGCCATTGCAGCCCTGCTCTTTTTTTTCGTGGGGCTCTATTTCAACTATCATTCACAGAAAAAAGCGGAACAGGCACAGTCCTTTTCAGCAACTAATAATACAACAACTCCATCCGCCACTATTGACTACGAACAGATCAAAAAGCTTGGACTTACCCAGCGGGAGCATGATGTGCTGGTAAAAATGGCCGAAGGGCTCAGCAACCAGGAGATAGCCACCGCCTTATTTCTTTCTGAAAGCACCATAAAAACCCATGTGTCCAATATCTTATTCAAACTGGATGCTAAGCGGCGAACCCAGGCCATTCAGCTAGCCAAGCAACTGAAAATCGTTACCTGAAAACGGAAAGTGGGAGCCAAATCCGTCTTTAGAATGAGGCTTTTGCTACTTTAGTATGAGGCCTTTGGCAAACACAGGCTGTAGTTTGCGTAAAAATTATCAATCATGAAACAAGTTGTTTTTCGTTACGGTCTTTACGGCGCCCTGGTCATCGTTGCCCTGGCCGCCATTCATTTTTATTGGCTGATGCCTCCACGTATATCCTGGGAAGAAGCGGAGGTGGTCGGCTATCTCACTATGATCTTATCCATGATCTTTGTTTTTATGGGCCTCCGCCATTACCGGGATCATGTAAATAAAGGGTCACTCAGTTTTGGGGAAGGGCTGAAAGTGGGTGTGCTGATCGTTCTGGTA
>DATDIX010000113.1:0-8803 GCA_036520835.1 Chitinophagaceae bacterium
AATCGTTTGTTTTTAGAACCGGCTCAACTATTTCTGCATAATAACCCATAACAACCCCATTGATGCGTATTACGCCTGATCACATTAGTTATTTTGTAGAACAGTAGCCGGATAAATGGATATCATTCCTGCCCGAAATAATAAAAAGCCATTCCTGTAAGCTACGGATGTACAGGTAAAATTTTACGAAGGATATTCAGCAGAAAAATCAACACTTTCTTTTGGCAGGCAATCGTTTGGCTTTTGAAAGATATAAACAATTTCCTGTCCGGCAAGGGAAAATCTTTATCTTCAAAAAACGGGTTGACAGGCCGTTTTTTGGCTTCCCGGAAGGTGTTTATTTATTAATAATCATTACATTTGTTTCCTCTAAAACTAAACGAACTGATATGAGAAAATTTCTTGCTGCTTCGGTAGCTGTCCTGCTATTCTGCTCTGCCGTTTTTGCACAAAAAACAAAAACAAAAGCGATCCTTGGCTTCAAGGCCGGTGTTAATATCAGCACTTTCAGAACTGCCGTTGACTACCCCGACTTCGATGTCTCCTTCAAATTAGGACAGGTATTCGGTGCATTTGTACAAATACCTGTTTGTGCTTCCCGGTTTACCATACAACCTGAATTTTTGTACTCGCAACTGGGCGCCAAAGCCAGTTCTACTTTGTGGGGCGATGCCACCTTCAGGTATAATTATTTTTCTATCCCGGTACTGGTAAAATATAATGTAGCAAAAGGCTTTGATGTGCTGGCAGGTCTCGAATCTGATATCCTCATAAGAGGCCAGCTAAAACAAATAGACAAAACAACCACAGTCACCTATGATATGAATGATTTTGACTTTGCCTACACCGCAGGGTTCAGCGCTTATTCCAAACAATGGGTTTTTGACATGCGTTACATTCATGGATCACAGGATGCAAGCCCTGTAGCTGATGTGAATACACTTTACAACCAGGCAGTACAGATTACCCTTGGTTACAAACTGCTTCCAAAAGCCAAAAAGGCAAAAACAGCAAAATAAAGCAACCGGGTAAATAAAGTATTCCGAAAAAGCTGCCCCATCTGAGACGGGGCAGCTTTTTCATTATCTATCTTTGCCACTTAATTTGTTTTTCAGGATAAAAACCTGACCACAATGCAGAAGAACATCTCACTAAAACTCCTTCCTTCAGAAGCAGCTGATGAGCAGGCTGTCAAAAAATACCTGGCAAGGTCAGAAGGCCTCAAACTATCCGTTATTTCCGGCTATACGATTCTGAAACGATCTGTTGATGCCCGGGGTAAACAAGCCTGGATAAATATGACTGTCCGCGCATTTATCCATGAACCATATCATGAGCGGGAATTGTCCTCTTTTACCTTTCAGGATGTAAAAAACGCATCTCAAAAAGTAGTGATCGCCGGAGCAGGCCCGGCGGGATTGTTTGCAGCCCTGAAACTGATTGAATCAGGCATCAGGCCCATTATACTAGAAAGAGGTAAAGACGTAAGGGCCCGGAGAAGGGACCTGGCTATGCTGAATAAAGAGGGAGAAGTGAACCCGGAAAGCAATTATTGTTTTGGGGAAGGCGGCGCTGGTACTTACAGTGACGGAAAATTATATACCCGGAGTTCCAAACGGGGCGATGTCAACCGTGTCCTCCAGCTTTTTGTTCATTTTGGAGCGGAAGAAAAAATATTATATGATTCGCACCCGCATATAGGCACCAACAAACTACCGCATATCATTACGGCTATGCGGAAAAAGATCATGGACTGTGGTGGTGAGCTATTATTTGAAAAAAAAGTAACCGACTTCATTATTAAAAATGAACGCCTCGTATCTGTTAAGACAGCTGACGGTGATACTTTTAATGCGGATGCTGTCATTCTTGCTACCGGGCATTCGGCTAGGGATATTTTCCAATTATTGCATTCAAAAAAGATACTGATCGAATCAAAACCCTTTGCATTGGGGGTAAGGGTTGAGCATCCCCAATCATTAATTGACAATGTACAATATCATTGTTCTGTGCGTGATGCTTTATTGCCACCGGCATCATATAGCCTCGTACAGCAGGTGGATAGCAAAGGGGTATTCTCTTTTTGTATGTGCCCCGGGGGTATCATAGCCCCGGCAGCAACAAATCCCGGGGAACTGGTCGTGAATGGTTGGTCACCTTCAAAACGTAATAATCCATACGCAAATAGTGGTATCGTAGTGTCAGTTGATGAAAAAGATGCTGCGACCTGGAACCGGGCCTCTTCACAGGCTGGCGGGCAATTGAATAATGACCCGTTGTTATTAATGAAATTTCAACAGGCAGTGGAACAAAAGGCTTTTAATGCCGGCGGCGGCAAATTTGTAGCTCCCGCACAAAGACTGGTTGATTTTGCAGAATCAAGACCCCCTGGTTCATTACCTGGTTGCTCTTATTTACCCGGTGTTCATGCTGTTTCCTTAAAAGAAATATTGCCTTCATTTATACACATGAGACTTCAGCAGGCATTTAAAGAATTTGGGAAAAAAATGAAAGGTTACTATACAAATGACGCCATAGTAGTCGCTACCGAATCACGAACTTCTTCTCCTGTCCGCATTCCACGGGACAACGAAAACCTGCATCACCCGCAGGTAAAAAACCTATACCCCTGTGGTGAAGGAGCAGGTTATGCCGGTGGTATCGTCAGCGCTGCAATGGATGGTGAACGGGTCGCCCAACAAATTTCCGTTACATTGTTGCGTAGTTGACACCCCCGTTTCTGCAGTTTACACCCCTCCGGGTTCCATTTATCGAAATATTGCTCCTTATTTATTGTAACGGCTATTTTTGCGTTACAATTTTTTATAATGCCAATACTGGAACTTAAACACCTGAAAAAATACTTTGCCACACAAAAGGCAGTAGACGATATCAGCCTGTCTATTGAACGGGGGCAGATATTTGGATTGCTGGGCCCCAATGGTGCGGGTAAAACCACGCTGATAAGAATGATCACCGGTATCTTTTACCCTGATGAAGGCCAGATCATTTTTGACGGTAAAAAATTTGATCCCATCAACGATATCGGCCGGATCGGCTATATGCCGGAAGAAAGAGGCCTGTATAAAAAAATGAAGATCGGCGAGCAAACTCTTTACCTGGCGCAGCTAAAAGGTTTAGGTAAGGCAGAAGCGACCCAAAAGATCAAAGAATGGTTTGTCAAATTCGATATGCAGAGCTGGTGGAATAAAAAAGTGGAAGACCTGTCAAAAGGCATGTCGCAAAAACTGCAGTTTGTTACCACCGTTTTGCACGAGCCTAAACTGATCATCCTTGATGAGCCTTTCAGCGGTCTTGATCCCGTCAATACCAACCTGATCAAGGACGAGATATACAACCTGGCTCAAAAAGGCGCTACCATTATTTTCAGTACCCACCGGATGGAGCAGGTGGAAGAGATATGTGATCATATTGCACTGGTGAATAAAGGGCAGAAGATACTGGATGGAACCGTCAAACAGGTGAAGCAGGATTTTAAAGAACATCTTTTCAAGGTAAGTTTTGCAGATAAGATTGCACCGGAACACTTAGCCATCCATCTTTTTGAAGTAAAGCAAAAAACAGAGAATGAAGTGGTGATCAAGGTGGATCCGGGCTTTAGTAATAACGATGTACTGCAGTACTTCATTAATAAAGGGCTTCGTATCGATTCATTTAATGAAATACTCCCTTCGCTCAATGATATTTTTATCCGGTTGGTGGAAGGCACTCCTACCGCCCGCCAGTTCCAGGAAATAAACGCCTGATCAAATCAACGTCAAACTCATTCACATGAAAAAGATATTGCTCATTATACAAAGAGAATACCTGACAAGGGTAAGAAAAAAGACCTTTATTATCAGTACTATACTTTTCCCGATCCTCTATCTCGTTTTGATATTCGTGATGGGCTACCTGGGAGTTAAGAGTAAGTCCAACCTGCGTTTAGCGGTTGTTGATTTATCGGGATACTTTAATAAAGGACAGTTCGAAAGGGCCAATACCGGTGACAGTTCGCTGGTGATGAACCTGCTGAATGACAATCCTGATAGTTTAAAAGAAAACTTCAAAAGCCTGGGATACGATGGCTTTGTTATTATCCCTGCATCACAGAACTGGGAAAAGGGCATTTCCAATGTTTCCTTCAGGACAGGCAAAGCTTTTGGCACTTCCACTACCAGCCAGTTAGAGAACAGGCTTAACTTCTTGTGGGCCGACATCAAAAATGAAAAGCTGGGTATAGACTCAGCCAAGAAGGAAATAATAAGCACAAGCCGCATATCTGTTATATCCGAAGATCTGAAAGGCAAAGCATCCAATGAAAAAGTGGCCAGCACCATCGGGTTTGTGTCGGGGTTGCTGATCTATTTCATTCTGCTTATCTATGGATCACAGGTAATGATGGGTGTAATGGAAGAAAAGACCAATCGTATAGCGGAAGTAATTGTATCATCAGTAAAACCTTTTCAACTGATGCTGGGAAAAATAATCGGCATCGGGATGGTAGCGCTTACTCAATTCCTGCTGTGGGTGGCGTTCGTTTTTATTGTTTATAATATAACCAAAGCTTCAGGAGGCAAAAGTGAAATGATGGGCAATATGGTTGGACAGATACAAAACACCTTTACCAACATTAACATCCCGGTCATCTTATTTTTCTTTACCTTTTATTTCCTGGGCGGTTTCTTTTTCTACTCATCATTATATGCCGCTATCGGTAGCGCTGTTAATGAAGATATGCGGGAGGCACAGTCGCTTAGTTTCCCGATCACCATGCTTGTCATTATTTCTGTTTTTATGCTGTCGATAGCCATCAATGACCCAACCGGTCCCGTGGCCGTATGGGGCAGTATCATTCCATTCAGTTCCCCGATAATTATGATGACAAGGATACCTTTTGGTATACCGGGCACTGTTCCGTGGTGGCAGCTAGGTTTGTCCATGGCCTTCTTAATAGTCGGCTTCCTCTTCACCGTATGGCTGAGCGGCAAGATATACCGTACCGGTATCCTGATGTATGGCAAAAAACCAAGCTGGAAAGAAATGATCAAATGGGCTTTCCGGAAAAATTGATATTCTGTACCGCGGAGGCGCGGAGACGCAAGAGTTTAATCTTTGTATTCCCTGCGTTCTCCCCGCCTCTGCGGTTATTCCTTCTTGTCCTTTTTTGTTAAAATAATCTTTAAAGAAAAAAAGATGTAACGAAATACGAAATCAGTCGTATATTTGATACGAAGTATTTCGTGAATCAGTAAACCTAAAATTTTTTCAATATGAAACCAGGATCAATTACAGCAGGCCGTATCCTGCTGGCTTTATTTGTCACCGGAACCACTTTTGCCCTTATCTCATGGGGCCACAAACAACCGGCTGACCGTTTCCATCACCAGCAATACAACGATACAGTACCGAAGGCTAAAAAAACAGAACGGGAGAAAAAGGTACGTGACCTTGATGATGTGCTGGAAGAACTGGACAGGGTAAATATAGAAGTGGAAATGAAGAAAGCAATGCTGGAAGTAGAAAAAGCAATGAAAGAAATTGACGGCCAGAAGATCAGGATGGATGTGGAAAAAGCCATGAAAGAAGTTGACTTTGAAAAGATAGAGAAAGAAATAAAGGAATCGATGGCCAAACTGGACATGGATATGGCCAAGATGCAGAAGGAACTGAAAGAATCAATGAAAGAGTTTGACAGTGAAAAGATGAAACTGGAAATGGAAAAAGCCATGAAGGATGTTGACTTTGAAAAGATAGAGAAGGAAGTGAAAGAATCTATCTCCAAAATCGACATGGAGAAACTGAAAAAGGAAATGGAGGAAGTAAAGAAGATCAATATGAAAGAACTGGATGAAGAAATGGCGAAAGTGAAAAAGGAAATGGAAAAGATCGGTCCGCAGATAAAAGAAGAAATGGCCAAAGCCAAAGTTGAAATTGAAAAGGCTAAAACAGAAATAAAAGAATACAAGGTTTTCGTTGACGGGCTCGACAAAGATGGCCTGATCAAAAAGAATGAAAACTATACCATTAAACATGAGAACGGTGAACTGATCATCAATGGCAAAAAAGCCGGCAATGCCACTTACCTGAAATACAAAAAATTCTTAGATCAGCATAAAAAGTTCTCCATCGAAAAAAGTGATGACGACTTTGATATAGATATGGATTAGTACTTTTTGCCGGAACCAGCCATGAAAAATAAGCCCCGCCAATGGCGGGGCTTTTGCATTTGTAAAATTTGTTCGGGTGATTAAAGCCTCACGGCCGTCCCCGTAGCGATCACCATCAGCATGCTGCCATTTCCGCCGATGGTTTCAAAATCAAGATCTACCCCGATGATAGCATTGGCCCCTGCCAATTGGCCCTTTTCGGTCAGTTCCCGCAACGCATCTTCTTTCGCCTGCTCTATCACTTTTTCGTAGGTCTTGCTGCGACCGCCAAATACATCCCGCAGGCCACCCAGGATATCTTTGAAAATATTAGCACCGATGATGCTTTGTGCATTGATAACGCCGAGGTACTCTTGTACAGGTCTGCCTTCTACAAAACCCGTGGTTGTAATGATCATTTTGTTATTGTTTTATTTTTTCAAAAATAGCTTTTAGCTCCGGATTTTCTTTTACAGTGTGATCCTTTGATGCATGGTTAATATATTCGATCCTTTTATCGATATCAGGATGGCTTTCCAGGAATTCAGGTACACCTGATTCCGGTGTTGAGGATCTCAAATGCCCAAATAGCCCGCTAAACCCGGCAGGATCTATTTGTCTTTCCTTCAATAACGAAAGACCATCGAGATCAGCTTCTTTCTCCAGGCTCCTTGAATAAGTAAGCGATTTGAACCGGTCAGCCTGGTTTGCCAGCACGGTGGTGACACTCCCCATTTTCCCAAACAATAAACCCAGGAATACTTTGGATCCCAGTTGACGAAAAACAGATTTCGTTGAATGACGGTTATTAACATGTGTAAACTCGTGACCCAGCAAAGCAGCCAGTTCAGGATAGCTGGTCAATTGATCCAGCAAAGCAGTATAAATAACGATCCGGCCTCCCGGCAGTGCAAAAGCATTCACTATATCACCTTTTACCACTGTTACCTGTATATTGTAAGAAGTCCGTATTTCCATTTTCCTGAAAAACTCATTGACCATAACTGAGGCTTCGGGATCTTCCTGTTGTGAAAGATCCAATGCCTGGTAGACAGCATCCCCGAACTGTGCCTCTGTCTTTACAGAAACCGTTGAAGCCAGTTTTTCAGAAAACCAGGGTACCAATAAAAAATAAGCAGTTATCAAAATTCCTGCTATACCCAGGAAAATAGCCAGGTTCCGAAGCCACTCTTTAGCTCTTTCCTTTTTATACCAGGGTTTTCTTTTCTCGGCCTGTGTTTGTAAAATAAAATCGAGTGCCTGTTTCCCGTTGATGATAAGGCGGCTGTTCTGCTGCCCGGAGTAAGTGATCTTTGTCCCCTGGATACTATGATCAAATATTGCGGTAACAGCATTCATATCCCAGTTCACTTTTTCTGTTGTGCCCTCCGCATTGCGCCAGGCAATGGCGATATAATTTTCAGCTGCCAGTACACTGGCTTCTACCGGTTCAGACAGATGAGAATGATAATATAACCCCAGCCATGTTTTCATGATGCAAACATAATTTAGTCAGGTCTTTTAAAAATATAATTGTGAAAAATTGACAGCCGTTAATTTCCTGAACTATAAAAAAAAGCCCCGTCTCTAATTAGACGGGGCTTCAGCAATTTTAGAAAATTATAATATGATCAGAAATGAAACGGTGAAGGCATCAGATCTGAATCCTTACTTTCTATCATTTCAATGTTAAGCTGGAATGTTTCATCGGTTTTAATGACCACTTTTTCTTTGGTTACTCTTTTAAAACCAGCCTTCTCAAAAATAAAGCGATAAGTGCCGGGTTTCAATTCATCAAAAGCAAAGTTGCCCTCGTCATCGGTTACAATGGATTTTTCCTTTTTGGAGACCAGGTATGCGGTAATGCTTACATCTTTTAATGGCTTCTTGCTTTCTGCATTGACGATAACGCCACTTACTTCATCTACTCTTTTTTTATCCGTACAAGGCGCAGGATCGGTGTTGGCTTTAGCAACCGCAAAACCAAACAGGCTTATGGCCAGCAAAATGATCTTAGGTTTCATGCTAATCGTTTTTGATTTGTAAAAAACTGGTTTTACAATACATATATCCCGGTGCTGCATAAAATTAAAGGATTTTAACCGGATTTCTCAACGCCTCCGAAAATTCTGACCACATTTTTTTTACGATCGTTGCAGCCGGTAAAATACTATCCAGTAAAGAACTTACCTGTCCTATTTCCAGTTCCCCTTCGTCAAGGTTTCCTTCGAACATTCCCTTTTTTGCCCTTGCCCTTCCCAATAACGCCTTCAATTCTTCCGGGGTTGCCCCTTTCCATTCCGCTTCCTGCACCTGTTGATAAAATTTATTCTTTATCAGCCTTACCGGTGTCAGTTGTTTCATCGTCAAAACCGTATCCCCTTCCTCTGAGTTGAGCACTTTGTTCTTAAACTCGCTATGCGAAGAGGCTTCCTCGCTTGCCACAAACCGGCTGCCAACCTGCACACCCTCCGCTCCCATTACCATGGCTGCTAACATTTGCCTGCCGGTGGCTATCCCCCCGGCAGCTATCACAGGTATTTTTACGGCATTTACAACAGCCGGTACCAGTACCATTGTCGTTGTCTCTTCCCTTCCATTATGTCCCCCGGCTTCAAAACCTTCCGCCACTACTGCATCGCACCCGGCTTCTT
>DATDIX010000114.1:0-4894 GCA_036520835.1 Chitinophagaceae bacterium
TGAATAAGGCATTCTTTACATTATGCGGCGCTACTTCAATTGAAAACGGCATCAAGCTGGCGAGGTTATATACAGGCCGCCATAAAATATTGACCCGTTATCAATCCTATCATGGTGCATCGTACGGAGCTATGTCAGCCAGTGGCGATCCACGCAGACTACCGATGGACACACAGCAGGCGCCCAATTTTGTTCACTTCGATCTTCCTTATTTATACCGCTGGGAATATGGCGAAGAAAATTTGTTGAAAGAATCAGTTGCTAGTCTTGAAAGAGTCATCGCTTACGAAGGACCAAATAATATTGCCGCGATTTTATTAGAAGGCGAATCAGGGTCATCCGGTTGTTTGAAATACCCGGTTGGATACCTGGAAGCGGTAAGAGAGTTATGTAACAAGCATGGCATACTGGTAATAATGGATGAAGTGATGAGCGGGTTTGGAAGAGCAGGAAAATGGTTTGGATTCGAAAACCATAGTATCGTACCGGATATGATCTGTATGGCGAAAGGATTGACATGTGGTTATTTGCCATTTGGTTGCTTAATGGTTTCAGATAAGATCGCTGCAAAATATGACGATGCAGTATTAGCGCTGGGCCTCACCTACTCAGCTCACCCGGTTAGTTGTGCAGCTGCATTAGAGACTTTAAAAATTTATGAAGATGATAATTTGATCGCTAATGCAGCGGCCATGGGGAAATATGTGGAGGCACAGGTAGAAAAGCTGAAACAAAAACATCCCAGCATCGGTGATTTCAGGAATACAGGCCTGTTAGGTTGTATTGAACTGGTAAAGAACAGGAATACAAAGGAACCGATGGCTCCGTTTAATGCAAAGCCTGATGAAATGACCGTCATGAATAAAGTGGCAGCAAAGATCAAAGAACTGGGGATGTACACTTTTGTAAGATGGAGTTATATTTTTATTGCGCCGCCACTGATCGTAACAAAGGAACAGATTGATGAAGGATTGGCAATAATCAGTGAAGCGATCTCCATTGCTGATGAAAACATAAATTAAGGATTCAGAATTATGAGTTATGAATTATACAAGTAGCTTACCATTCATAATTCTAAATTCATAATTATTAATTATCATTTTGAACGAACCCCAACACATACCAGACTCTTCTCTCATCAACGATGACCTCGCTCCTGTTCCGCCATCAAAAAGAAAATGGGGAACCTGGAACTATGCGGCTTTATGGATCAGTATGAGTTTATGTATTCCCACCTATACCATGGCCAGTTCTCTTATCTCAAAGGGTATGAATTGGTGGCAGGCGATACTGACCATTTTCCTTGGAAATGTAATCGTACTCATACCGATGTTGCTAAACGGGCATGCCGGGGCCAAATATGGAATACCCTTTCCTGTTTTTGCAAGAGCCAGTTTCGGAACAACAGGGGCAAACATTCCTGCCATGCTGAGAGCTATTGTTGCCTGTGGCTGGTTTGGTATCCAGACATGGATCGGTGGCGCTTCTATTTATAATTTACTCAGGGCATGGAACCCGCAATGGGAAACAATTGATACGTCATCTTTATTACCACAAACCATTCCCATGCTTTGTTTTCTCGGTTTCTGGTTATTAAATATGTTTATCGTTTATCTCGGTACAGACAGCATCAGGAAATTGCTGGTTTTTAAAGCTATTTTTTTACCAGTAGCTGCATTGGCGCTGTTAGCATGGGCAATTGTAGCCGCAAAAGGTTTAGGCCCGATATTGAGTCAGCCCTCGAAATATAATACTTCATCAGAATTTTTTAAATTCTTTTTCCCGGGGTTGACTGCTGTTGTAGGTTTCTGGGCAACACTTTCGTTAAACATTCCTGACTTCACCCGTTATGCAAAAAGTCAGAAGGCACAGATAACGGGGCAGGCCATTGGTTTACCCCCATCTATGACACTGTTTGCATTTATTGGCGTGGTTGTAACCTCGGCAACAGCTATTATTTACGGGCAAACAGAATGGGACCCGGTCGTGTTAGCCAGTAAGTTTGAAAGTAAAATGATGGTTTCGCTTGCCATGTTCGGAATTGTGATCTCTACACTGGCCACAAATATTGCTGCTAATATTATCAGCCCGGCCAATGATTTTTCCAACCTTGCACCAAAGAAGATAAACTTTAAGCTTGGCGGGTATATTACCGGTATTGTGGGAGTATTGATCTTTCCGTGGAAATTAATAGCATTGCCCGATAGTTATATTTTTAACTGGCTGATCGCTTATTCTGCCCTGTTGGGTCCCGTTGGCGGCATTATGATAGCAGATTATTATTTTATACGGAAACAGGAACTGAATGTTGCCGAATTGTATAGTCACAAGGGACGATACCGTTTCACCAATGGGTTTAACAGGTATGCGATTATGGCATTGTTGATTGGCATCATCCCGAATGTGCCCGGGTTTTTATTGAACATCAAACTGATTGCAAAAGACGCAGTACCCCTGTGGGTGTCGGACTTATATAATTATGCCTGGTTCGTTGGCTTTTTTGTCTCAGGCCTGTTATATATGATATTTATGCGTTCCTACAAAACAGAAACATCAATAATTAAAGACCCATCTTATGTCGCTGCTGATTAAAAACGGAAGGATAATAACTGCCACTGATGATTATGTAGCCGACATATTTATCGAAGGCGAAACAGTCAGGGCTATTGGCAGAAACCTGAAGATAGAAGCTAATAAGGAGATCGACGCTTCCGGAAAATTGGTTTTCCCCGGCGGCATTGATCCGCATGTACACCTCGACATGCCTTTTATGGGTACATTCTCCAGCGATAACTATGAAACAGGAACAAGAGCTGCTTTGTATGGCGGCACCACAATGGTCATTGATTTCATTCTGCAAAGACAAGGCAATTCATTACAGGCGGCCCTGAAAGAATGGCAATCAAGAGCAACCGGCAACTGTGTCGGCGACTATAGCTTTCATATGGCGGTAACTGATTTTAATGAAGGAAGCAAAAAAGAAATAAAAGATTTCATTGAAAAAGAAGGCATCACTTCTTTTAAAACCTTTATGGCGTACAAAGGCGCCCTGATGATAGATGACCGGCAGATGATCGGGCTGATGGAAGAAGTGAAAAAACACGGAGGCCTGATCAATGTTCATGCTACCAATGGAGATATGATAGATTACCTGGTGGCAAAGCACCGGGCTGAAGGTAAACTATCCCCTCTTTACCATTATTTGTCGCAACCTGAAATAACCGAAGCAGAAGCCTCGGAAAGGTTTGCGGATATGAGTTTCTATACCGGCTGTCCCGGCTACATCGTTCATCTTACTTGTGAAGGCGCACTGAATGCCGTAAGGGATGCGACCAAAAGAAACCAGAAAGTATTTGTAGAGACCTGTATTCAGTATTTGATACTGGATGCTTCGTTATATGAAAAAGATTTTGAAGGGGCCAAATGGGTGATGAGCCCGCCGCTGCGGGAAAAGAAAGACCAGGAAACATTATGGGCGGGTATTAACCAGGGACTGGTACAGGTAGTGGCAACCGATCACTGCCCTTTTAAATGGGAACAAAAACTTTTAGGTAAAAATGATTTCGCAAGGATCCCCAATGGCCACCCTGCAATTGAGAACCGGATGGAATTATTATACAGTGAAGGAGTAAATAAAGGAAAGATCACATTAAATAAATACGTGGAAGTCGCTTGTACCAACCCGGCGAAGATATTTGGTATGTTTCCCCGGAAAGGAACGATCGCTGTGGGCAGTGATGCAGATATTGTGATCATTGACCCGAACGAAAAACACACGGTCTCTGCTAAAACACATCACATGAATGTTGATTACAGTGGTTATGAAGGTTGGGAAGTAACGGGCAAAGTGAAAACGGTACTGCTTAGGGGCAAAGTCGCGATTGAAAACAATCACTGCCATGTTGATAAAGGATATGGTCAATTTATCAAACGTTCAAAAGTCACTCAAACAATGTAGAATTATGAGTTAAGAATTATGAATGAAGGAAAAGAAAATATTATTGTACAAAAATCATATGCTTTTGCCCTGGCCATTGTTCAACTTTATAAGTTTTTAATAGAGAAAAAGGAATATGTGCTGTCTAAACAAATATTAAGAAGTGGAACATCCATTGGAGCAAATATTCACGAAGCGGTTAGCAGCCAATCAAAGAAAGATTTTATTCATAAATTGGGTATTTCTTTAAAGGAAGCCAGGGAAACTTCCTACTGGCTAAACCTCCTCAAAGACAGCGGATACATTACAGACGACGATTTTAACAAATTAAATAATTCATGTAGTGAGATAATAAAAATATTAAACAGTATTATTCTGACAACCAAAGAAAAATACTCTCTTAATTCATAACTCATCATTCTGAATTCATAATTATACAACATGCCACGAATAATTAAATCAGGTCTTATTCAAATGAGCCTTCCTAAAAGCGAAGGCGAAGGAACGATCGCAGAAATAAAAGAAGCGATGGTGCAGAAACATATTCCCTTAATTGAAGAAGCGGGAAAAAAAGGCGTGCAGATACTTTGCTTCCAGGAAATTTTTAATACCCCCTACTTCTGTCCCGGGCAGGATAAAGCATGGTATGAGTCAGCGGAAACAGTTCCCGGGCCAACGACCGAAAGAATGCAGGCTTATGCTAAAAAATATAATATGGTGATGATCGTACCGGTATATGAAAAGGAACAGGCCGGCGTTTTATATAATACCGCAGCTGTGATCGATGCGGACGGAACCTATTTAGGCAAGTACAGAAAGAACCATATTCCGCACACATCAGGTTTCTGGGAAAAATTCTTTTTTAAGCCCGGTAATTTGGGCTATCCTGTTTTTCAAACAAAGTATGCGAAGGTCGGCGTATATATATGTTATGACCGTCATTTTCCTGATGGGGCA
>DATDIX010000115.1:0-12555 GCA_036520835.1 Chitinophagaceae bacterium
AAAGGATATTTACCATTTCTTCTTTGCTGATCTTATCAGCTGTTTTTTTCGCAGGCTGTTATAAACAGGACGTGGGCTTTAATGAAAGCTACTGGCTCTCCAGGGAAAGGGGTGAAGTAGTGTACAGCGATACCTATTGCAGCTACTATGTTGTGGAAACTTATAATGGCTATACCATTGTCCGCTCATACGGCGGTTACAAACCCTATGAAGGAAGCATTGTTTATGGAGATTTCAGCTTCAGGGGAACGCAGGATATTTACAATCGTTCCAGTGGGGTGATCTTTACCGGGACTGTCACTGACTACTGGCTTACTTATTTTGAAGCGCAGGATGCCATTGATTACTATTGCCCCTTCGTCTATGGCAGACAAAGCAGCAGTACAAGCAATTTCAGAAAGAAAAACTAATAGATTTCCTTCGGCAAGCTCAGGAGAGTGAAGAGGGGAAAGATCGAAGGCTCTTTCCCTTTTTTCATTTTTAGCACTTTGCCAGCGATGCTTTGATCCGGTTAAATGTATCTTCGGAAGAAAGTGTCTGCGGTATGAATTTTTCCCCGATCACTTTTTCATACAACTCGATATAGCGCTGCGAAATAGTATTTACCCATTCATCCGTCATTTCAGGAACAGTTTGTCCTTCTTTGCCCATAAAGTTGTTAGCGATCAGCCATTCCCTTACAAATTCCTTGCTTAATTGTTTCTGCCGTTCGCCTTTTGCCTGTCTTTGCTCAAAACCCTCTGCATAAAAATATCTTGAAGAATCGGGAGTATGTATCTCATCCATCAGGTATATCTCATCACCAATTTTTCCAAACTCGTATTTTGTGTCAACGAGGATCAAACCCCGTTTGGCGGCCAGTTCTTTTCCCCGTGCAAAAAGTTTCAGGGCATAATTTGTAAGTGTCTTCCATTCTTTTTCAGTGGTCAACCCTTTTTCAATGATCTCCTTTGCGG
This sequence comes from Chitinophagaceae bacterium, assembly GCA_036520835.1. Lineage (GTDB taxonomy): Bacteria > Bacteroidota > Bacteroidia > Chitinophagales > Chitinophagaceae > VBAT01. The sequence goes on from DATDIX010000115.1 coordinate 957, forward strand.
AAATATCCTCATCATGGCCCTGTTCCGCTTTTGTAGATGGGGTAATGACCGGGGCAGGGAAGAAGTCATTTTCTTTCATACCCTCCGGCATCGCTACACCGCATAATTCTCTTTTTCCTGAAGAGTAGGTCCTCCAGGCGTGCCCGGTAAGGTTTCCACGCACCACCATTTCAATTTTAAAAGGGATACATTTTTTTCCGATGGATACATTGGGCGCCGGAACATCCGTCAGCCAGTTTGGACAAATATCGCTGGTTGCTTTCAGCATATATGCGGCGACCTGGTTTAATACTTGTCCTTTGAATGGGATAGGTCTTGGTAAGATCACATCAAAAGCGGATATGCGGTCAGATGCTACCATTACCAGCCATTCTTTGTTGATGGTATAGACATCCCGAACCTTTCCACTATAAAAACCGGTCTGTCCCGGGAACTGAAATGCTGCCATAAATCGAAAGTAAGAAGGGGGTAAAATCTACCCAAAGTGAAGTGCCCGGAGATTTCAACAATTTATCCTTTGTCCTTAAAAATTAAATTTTTAGATAAACTTTACAATGCTTATTTTTCCATCAAATTCCAAACTAAAATTGCTTATTATGAGAAAAAGCTATCGCTTTTTGGCAGCCTCTCTAGCCTGCCTGTTTTCGATTGCTGCCTTTGCCCAAACGATTACAATTTCCGGTAATGTCCGCAATAGCTCTTCTAAAGAAGTGGTTCCCGCCGTATCAGTTATTGTGAAAGGAACAAGCCAGGGAACTTATACTAATTCGAACGGAGAATTTACTTTGAAAGTGACAAAACTCCCTGTAGTGCTGGTATTCAGTTCTGCCGGCGGATATGACAGCTATGAAATGACAGTAAACGATGCTGCTTCAACAATTAATGTTGAATTAAAGCCAAATAGCACAATGGGCCAGGAAGTCGTTGTAGCGACTACCCGTACGCCAACAAAGATCCTGGAAGCCCCTGTAACAGTTGAAAGGATGGGTGGCGCTTCATTGCGCAGTATTGCCGCCCCAAACTATTATGAAGCGATCACCAACCTGAAAGGGGTGGATATGCATACGGCCAGTTTAACCTTCCGCACTGTTACAACCCGTGGTTTTATCAGCAGCGGTAATACCCGTCTTAACCAGCTCATTGACGGTATGGACAACCAGGCCCCCGGTCTGAATTTCTCTGTAGGTAGTGTTGTTGGATTAACCTCACTTGATGTAGATAATATCGAATTACTTTCTGGTGCCTCATCAGCACTGTATGGTTCAGGCGGCATGAACGGAACACTGTTGATCAACAGCAAAAATCCGTTCAAATACCAGGGCCTTAGCTATGAGATCAAACAGGGTATGATGCATGTGGACGGAAAGCAGCGCAGCATTGCTCCTTATTATGACTGGACATTCCGCTGGGCCAAGGCCATCGGTAGTAAATGGGCTTTTAAAATTGCAGGTCAATTGACAAAAGGAAGTGACTGGCAAGCGGATGATTATCGGAATAAACAACAAATAGGAGTATTGAGCAGTGTGGTGGGTGGTAACCGTGGTAATGACCCGAATTATAATGGTATCAATGTTTATGGAGACGAAGCAAGTACAACGATGGCCGGTTTTGCCGGGCTTGTAATGGCAACGATCAATGCTGGTATACCCGGAATAATTACAAATGCCAACAACTATTTTACCGCTATCGGGAATCCAACATACCCAAGTAATGCACAAATGCAAGGATTTATCAACCTTTATCCCCCCCAAGCCCAGCCTACTGTAGCCCAGTTCCTGCCATTTTACAATGGGGTAAGGAATAACTATTTTGGCACCACCAGTACTTCCAGAACTGGATATGAAGAAAGAAGCCTCGTTGATTATAATACCCAAAATGTAAAATTCACAGGTGCTCTTCACTATAAGATCACAAATAATATTGAAGCTTCTCTGAATAGTTATTTTGGAGCCGGAACTACCGTTTACACAGGTGCTGACCGATACTCACTGCGCAACCTGAAAATAGCCCAGCATAAACTGGAAGTAAAAGGTAAAACCTGGTTTGTGCGTGGTTACACGACCCAGGAAAATGCCGGTGAATCTTACAATGCAACCGCTGTTGGCGTTTATATAAACAGTTTGTGGAAATCTAATCAAACCTGGTTTTCCCAATATATCGGGACCTTTTCTGAAGGGAGGCGCATGAATGGAGGTGCTGTTAGTGATATTACATTGCATACCGCTGCCCGCGGAGCTGCTGATGTTGGCAGGTTATTACCCGGCACAACTGCTTTCAACACTGCGTTAAAATCTGCCCGCACTACACCAATAAAATTTGGTGGAGGTCTTTTTCTTGACAAATCCGACCTGTGGTCAGGTGAAGGCCAGTTGAATCTTTCAGACGCATTGGATTTTTCAAACGTAGTGGAAATTGTTACAGGAGTACAATGGAAACAATGGGTGATGAATTCACAGGGAACCCTTTTTGCTGATAATACTGATAGTATCGGTTATACAAAAGTATCGCCGGTTGGAAATTTAAAGGTTAGCGAAACAGGCGGCTATATTCAACTCAGGAAAAAATTCTTTGACGATTTCCTTACACTGACCGCTGCCGGGCGATATGATAAGCAAACAAATTTTGAAGGCCGTTTCACCCCGCGTTTTACAGCAGGATTAAAAGTTGCCAAAGACAATTTTGTTCGCTTGTCTTACCAGATGGCCTATCGTTTCCCTACCAATCAAAACCAGTATATCAGCCTTATAACAGGTGCCGGTGCACTGATCGGCTGCCTGCCTGAATTCCAGGATTATTATAAACTGAATTCAACAAGGCCTGGCTATACTTCTGAAAGTATTTTAGCTTATCGTAACAGCGGTAACCCGGCAAATACTGCCCTGTTGGTGCAGGCTACTTACAAAGAAGTTACTCCCGAAACAGTCAGCTCTTATGAGATCGGCTACAAAGGGATCATTGGAAAGAAATTATTCATAGATGCTTATTATTATTACAGCACTTACAGGGATTTCCTTGCAACCATAGGCGTTGGACAATCAAACCAGGCAACTCCGAATCCTGCTCATCTATTTTCACCATTTACCACGGGGAATGTATCGTATGTTCAAAATTCAACCGACGAGGTGCAAGCAACCGGGTGGGGTTTTGGTCTTGAATACCAGCTTTTCAAAAATTATATCGCCTATGGTAATGTTTTCTCTGATGAACTGAAAAATGTCGAGGCTGGTCTTGTTACTTTCTTCAATGCACCGCTATACCGCTTTAATATTGGTTTGAGAAATGAAAGTTTGTATAAAGGACTTGGATTTAATGTGGTGGTAAAATGGCAGGATAACAACTACTACGAAGGAACTTTTGTAAGCGGTACATTGCCTTATTTTGCATGGGTTGATGCACAGGTAACTTATCGTAAGCCTAATTCAAAAGGCGTATGGCGTATCGGAGGAACCAATCTTGGCAATAGTTACTATCGCCAGGGATTCGGCAGCCCCTATGTAGGCGGCTTATATTATATCAGCTATGGTTACAATATCTTCTGATAATTGATAAAATAACAAATAGAAAAAGGCTTCCTTACCCGGAAGCCTTTTTCTTAAAATATAAGAAGCAATAATTTTTTTAATGCAATGTCTTCGCAGTTTCACCGATCAATACTCCCAGGTGCCAAACCTGTAAAGTATATTTCCCTTTTTGGAAATTATCGGTTTCAAGCGTAAAGATCATTCGTTTTTGTTCTCCTTTTTCATAATCAAACCTGACCCGGCGGGTATAGTTTTTCTTTCCTTCTGATTTTGTATCGAATGTGCCTGAATCCCAGGTTGAATTTTGTAATACCTGGCCACTGGGCTCAGTTACTACAACAAACACTTCTGCATTCATGTACTGGTTAAGATTATTCTGCAGAACAAAGGAGGCTACAAACTTATCTGCTTTTTTTGACTGGGCGGTTTCCTGTTCTTTATCATTCCGCAGATCAATTGCCGTGAAATGCAGGGCTGAGGCCATAAAAACAGAAGCAGCCTTTATCTTTTCTTTGAGATCCCTGTTCTCTTCATCCAGCCGGCGGATACTCTGTTCCATCGTGGTAGCTTCGCCTGTCATCTGGTCCAGTTTTGCCGTTAAGGTTTGCTTTTCGGTCTCCATGAAACTGTTCTGGTTTCTTAATTGCTCTACTTTCTCTTCCAGCTCTGCCATCTTTTCCCTTGCTTCTTTTAACTGGGAAGGGTTAGAGTTGGGATTTTTAAGGATGCTGCTGATCTCACCTTTGAGCTTGTTGATCTCCCTGACCCTGCGGGTAAGCTGCACCTGGAGTGAATCTGTAGTACTCCGTGACGAATCAAGCCTGACATCAAGATCATTGATCTTTTCAGAATAGATTTTCTGTAATGAATCCCTGACATTATCATTATCAGGCGCCGGGGCTGCAGACAGTGTTGCTGTTTTACCCTGGGTATATTTTGTTTTATCGTAAATGTGATAAACCCAGGTAGCCACCAGCCCGATTGAGAGGAGTGCAAGCAGTAATGATCTTATATCTTTCATACTTGTAAATGATCCGGGTACTATAAACCCTGTTAATCTGAAATACGGCGGTTCTTAAGATAGTGAATCAGGACTGAAGGCATAAAAGTATAAGTTTTTGATGGAATATGATTTAACGGGGATATCTTAAATATTGCTACAGGGTCGGGTATAAAAAAACCGTCCCACAATTAAGTGAGACGGCTGTTGCAGGAGTTGCAACTGCTTTTAACCGAATAAACCACCTTTTTTCAGGGTTCTTACGCCTTCGCCGATCTTGAACCCATTATGATAAATTTCAATTTTATAATCGCCTTTCTGGAAATCGCTTTGACGGATAGGGAACTGAACCGCTTTACGGGTACCCTGTGTATACTCAATAGGAACTTTAGCAGTATATGCTTTTTCACCATCTGTACGTGTGGTCAGATTACCGCCGCCCTGGGCAGCATCTGAGATCACCTGGCCGTTAGGAGCTGTAACCATAATGTACATATCAGCAGGTCCAGATTTAGCAATTCGGTTCTCTACGTCAAATGATATTACTAATTTGTCTACCTTTTTAGCACTTGTAGTAGCTTTTTCCTTGCCACCCTTTTTCTCTTGCACTGGGGATATCTGGATATTAGAAGCGCTGAAAGTAGAACCTACATCCACTGTTTGAGCCAGGTCATTCTTTTCAGTTGTGGTCGACTGGAGGTTTTGCTCCAATACCTGCTTTTCAGTAGACAACTGGGCATTGTTAGCTGTTAATTCCTGGTTCTCGCCGGTTAACCTCGCTACTTCTGCTTCCAGGGTAGCGATCTGGTTATTCAGGTTAGCAATCATCTGCTGAGCCCTTTTCAGATCTGCAGCTGTTGCATTTTTATCTCTTAAAATGCGTTTGATCTCTGCTTTGTCCTTTTCGATCTGTTTTTGCAGATCGCTGTTCTTGCCCTGCAAGTTATTATTAGACCCTGTTATTGAATCCAGACGTATTTCAGCGTCCTTCAGCATTGCATCCAGGGAATCACGCTGTGAAGCAAAGCGGTCAGACTGGGTCTGTGCCATTTGGAGGCTCTCTGCAGACTTATTTTTGTCCCACAGAAGATAACCCCATGTTCCGAGCAGACCTGCTGCCAGCAGGCCAATTAATAAATTTTTCCCCGTACGGCTCTTTGGGGCCGGCGGCTGATTTTGGGGAGTGGCGGATGGATAATTCGTGTTTGCCATAAAGCTGGGTTTTAAATTAATTTTAGGTTTATTATTGGATGGATTTTACTTGATTTCAGGTTAGCAACGGCCGAAGCAAGTTCTAAACATTCCATCAGGCCTCCCAATTTCGAAAACCATGCCAGAAAAAAACAGTTGCCTCTTATTTCGTTAACTTTTTGTGCACTATTCACATATCTAAAGCCTGTATCTTAGCGTTTTATGGCAATTGAAAAGATTATAGCAGACTGGAAAAAAGGCATTTTCAAGCCGGTTTACTGGTTTGAGGGTGATGAAGAATATTTTATTGATAAGGCGGTCAGCCATGCTGAACATCATATACTAAATGAAAACGATACATCCTTCAATCTTAGTATATTTTATGGTCGCGATGCCAACTGGGCTGACGTAATAAATGCCTGCCGGCGCTATCCTATGTTTGCGGAAAGGCAGGTGGTACTGCTTAAAGAGGCGCAATTAATGCGGGATGTAGAGAAACTGGAAGCCTATGTTGACAACCCTTTGTCCTCAACGGTATTCGTTGTCGCCTATAAAAATAAAAAAGTGGACGGCCGGACAAAGTTTGCAAAGGTCCTGAAGGATAAAGGCGTTTTGATCAGTACAAAAAAAATGTATGACAACCAGCTCCCAGAATGGACAAAGGAACTGATCGAGTCAAAAGGGTTATCGATTTCACCAAAAGGGCTGGTTCTGCTGGTTGACCATATTGGTAATGATCTTTCAAGAATTGAAAATGAAATAGAAAAAATATCCATCAACCTCGGGAAAAAAAAGACGATCACGGAAGAAGATATTGAAGAATTTGTTGGGGTCAGCAAAGAATTTAATGTTTTTGAATTGCAGTCAGCGCTGGCAAAAAAGGATCTCGCTAAAGCTATACGCATCATACAGTATTTTGAAGCCAATCCCAAAGCAGCGCCAATACAATTGATATTACCCTCGCTTTATGGATTTTTCAGCAAAGTGTTTATGGTATATGGGGCTAATACCACCGATGAAAAAGGAATAGCCGCTGCCATAGGAGTCAACCCTTTTTTTGCCAAAGACTACTTGCAGGCAGCCAAAGTGTATGATTATGCCGGGGTGGAAAAAGTACTGTTGTTGCTGCATACGTATAACCTGAAAAGTATAGGTGTAAACAGCACTGGTACAGAAGACAGTTCTTTGCTCAAAGAAATGGTGATCAAAATGACAGGATAAATACAATCCGGCAGGCCAAAACGCTTTTCTTTGCATTGGGGGAAAGAAGTCACTGATGCAACTTCTAAAGATCAACTTTCATCTTTCTGCACAATACATCACCATGAAAAAATTATTACTTTCTTTTATAGCCTGCGCTTTCTTTTTGACCGGGTGTTTCGAGATCACGGATGAGATCACCTTAAAGGAGAACGGAAGTGGGGTACTGACCAGTACGAATGATATGAGCATGCTTATCAGTATGCTGAAAGGGATGGGAGGCGCTGATGCAGCAGGGGATGACCGGCCGACCGATACGACTGTGTCATTGCTGAAAGTTGTTGATAGCATTTCCACGCTTACACCAGAAGAAAAAGAGCTTGCGAAAAAAGGCAAGCTCGATATTATCATGAATTTGACCGATGAAAAAATGATCACCCGCCTGGAGATACCCTTTTCCAAAACAGAACAGATTGAAAAGATAAAATCCCTTTCTTCCAAAATATCCAATTACTTTATTGGCAAAAATATCGGGGAGGGAATGCCCCCGGGTATGGGTGATAAAATGCCTTCGTCCGATCCCATCAATGATTATTTTATTACCACCTATTCCAAAGGTATAATTGAAAAAAAGCTGAATAAGGAAAAATATGCGGGGCTAGAAAATGATGAAGCCATGACAGGAATAAAAGAAATGTCTGACAATGGCATGCCGGTTTCCAGCACGATCATAATTAACCTCCCCAGGCCTGCAAAATCAGTAACAGGAAAGGGAGCAACGCTTTCAGAAGATAAAAGAAAAGTTACTATAAAAAATTCTTCAGAGGATTTCTTTGATGATGCTTCCAGCTTAGAATTTAAAATAGAGTACTAAGCATTTGAAAGCCCCATAAGGAGGTTTTCATTATAATACTTTCAGGCTTTCGATCTTATCATGGTCAATTTGTTTTACCAGGTCTTCCAGCGAATTAAATTTCACTTCTTCTCTCAGGTATTTTTTTACCCATACTCGCAGCGTCCTTCCATATATTACGTTATCAAAATCAAACAGGTTGACCTCGATCACTCTTTTCTTTCCATCAACTGTTGGGCGAAATCCGATGCTCATCATACCTTTTAGTCGTGAGTCGTGAGTCCTTCGACTATCGCTCAGGACGAGTTGTGAGTGAGCAGTTCCTGCGGTTTCCATAGTATCTTCCGGCCTCAGGCCTCTGACCTCTGCATATACTGCATAGATACCATTGCTGGGTGTGATCTTTTCTTCATTTTGGATTTTCAGGTTGGCCGTAGGATAGCCCAGTTTCCGTCCTAATTTATCCCCGTGAACTACCTCACCTTCAAAAAAGAATTCATATCCTAATAATTTATCAGCCGTCGCAATATCGTTATGAAGCAGCGCTTCCCTGATATTGGTTGAACTGATGGAAATATCATCAAGTATGTGCTTTGGAATTTCTTTTAAATGATAATTATACTCCGCCGCATGTTTCTCTAACAAGCGGTAATCACCGTGCCTGTCCCTGCCAAAACGATGATCGTAGCCGATGATGATGGTATGAGGCCTGAACCTGTTTACCAGGAAATCACGGATATAATCCTCAGCCGGCTGATTGGCAAATACCTCGGTAAACGGAACTATTACCAGGTGATCAATACCCAGTTGCTCCAGTAATTCTATTTTTTCTTCAAGTGTATTGATGAGCCTGATACCCAGAATAGCTGAAGAAACTACCCGCCGGGGATGCGGGTGAAAAGTGATAATAACAGTTTCCCCGTTGATAGCCCTTGCCTGTTCTTTTAAATTCTCCAGTACCTTCCTATGACCCAAATGAACACCGTCAAAGGTGCCGATAGTAACAACAGCATTGCGGAAATTGGGTAACTTTTCCAGGTCACGATGTACATTCATAAAAAGTGCTGCGAAGATATAGATTAGTCGTTAGTTGTTGATGAAGGCTCTTTAACATAGATTGGCTAATTTTGCCCCGGTTTCAGCATTTTTCAATCCCCGGAACAATAGCCCCGGATTAAAATCTAAAAATGTCCCTTTATTCGAAACGCGGAGTGTCAGCCCAAAAAGAAGAAGTTCATGCTGCCACAAAGAATCTTGACAAGGGCCTTTACCCGAAAGCTTTTTGCAAAATTTACCCGGATGTACTATGTGGTGATGACAATTGGGTAAATGTTATGCATGCAGATGGTGCCGGCACAAAAAGTATACTGGCGTATTTGTACTGGAAAGAAACAGGTGATCTATCTGTTTGGAAGGGCATTGCCCAAGATGCCATCGTAATGAATCTTGATGACCTTCTTTGTGTAGGTATTTACGATCAGCTTCTTTTTTCATCCACCATTGACCGTAATAAAAATGTGATCCCTGCTGAAGTGCTGGAAGCTGTTATTTCAGGCAGCCAGGAGTTTTTCGATACTATGAAAAGTTTTGGGGTCAGCATTACTTATATGGGAGGAGAAACGGCAGATGTAGGTGATGTGGTAAGAACAATAGCCGTAAACGGTACAATGACGGCCCGGTGGCCAAAATCAAAATTGATCACCAACGAAAAGATAAGACCCGGGGATGTGATCGTTGGACTGGCCGGGTATGGACAGGCGAAATATGAAAACGAATATAACAGCGGTCTTGCCAGCAATGGACTAACCAGTGCAAGGCATGATGTCTTACATAAAACTTATGGAGCAAGATTTCCTGAATCATATGATACTTCGCTTGATGAATCGGTTGTTTACATCGGCCCGCATAAGATGACAGACATTGTTGGAGTGGGAAGTAATCAATCAGAAGTGGGGAAGTTGCTATTAAGTCCAACAAGGACTTTTGCCCCGGTGATGAAAGAACTTTTGGAAAACCATTTTGATGCCATTCATGGATTGATACATTGCAGTGGTGGTGGACAGACCAAATGCCTGAAATATGTACCGGACAATGTCAGGATCATAAAAGATAATTTGTTTGAGCCCCCAATTATTTTTCAATTGATCCAGCAAGCCAGTAAATCTGACGATCGTGAAATGTACCAGGTATTCAATATGGGCACAAGGCTGGAGATCTATTGCCATGAAAAAGACGCAGGCAAGATCATCACTATCTCAAAAAAATTTGGGGTGGAAGCACAACAGATCGGCAGGGTAGAAGCCAGTGAAAAAAAAGAACTGGTTATAAAAACCACGAAAGGCAATATTATTTATTAAACCACTTTGCATTAATTTGCAGCAAACCAACAAGGATGTCGGAACCCATTATTGAATTGCGCCACGTTAATATTTACCAGGGAAATAATCTTGTATTGCAGGATGTCAACTTAACTGTCAACAAAGGTGAATTTGTATACCTCGTCGGCAAAACAGGTACCGGCAAATCCAGTCTTTTAAAAACGCTTTATGGTGAGTTACCGTTGACCGAAGGCGAAGCTACCGTTGCTACTTATAATCTCCGGAACCTCGACTGGAAAAAAGTTCCTTATTTACGCCGGACACTGGGTGTTGTATTCCAGGATTTTCAATTATTGACCGACCGTAATGTAAATGATAACCTGAAGTTTGTTTTAAAAGCTACAGGCTGGACCGATGAAAAGCTGATGGATGCCAAGATCGCCGACGTATTGGATAAAGTGGGCCTGAAATCAAAAGGGTTTAAAATGCCCTTTGAACTCAGCGGGGGCGAACAACAACGGGTGGACATAGCAAGGGCATTATTAAATTCTCCCAAACTTATTTTGGCTGACGAGCCTACCGGCAACCTTGACCCCGAGACATCAGATGAGATCATGAACCTGTTATTCAATATCGCCAAAGATTATAATGCATCGGTAGTAATGGCTACCCATGACTATATCGTAGTGCAAAAATTTCCCGCCAGGATGATAAGAACCGAAAGAGGCCGTGTATCAGACAATGCTACCATAACCATTGAGTAAGCTGCCGGGTATTTTTCTCGTTATCATAAACAGAACAGAGTAATTGCTTGCGCAATCTTATTTCTTCCTCCCCAAAGGGCTGGTGGTAAAGTTGTGTTATAATGGAAGCAAATGAACCTGCATTTGTACCAACGTGACAGGCCGGCTCCAACCCGGTTCCCGCAACCATCGGATCATTCACTACACAATGACGGCCCTGGTATAAAGCATGTAATAATTTAAGACGGATACCTGTAATACTTTTATTGAAGCAGGGAAGAACATTAATATGGGTCTTCCGGATAAGATCGTCCATTTCCGTTTCCGTTGGATCAGATACCAAACAGGTATGCTGGCATAAATGCGCCATCTTTTGCAAACGCTTTGAAGGTTTTTTGCCAGCAATGACAAACGGTACCCTGACCTTTGTAAACACTTTGCAGAGTAGCCATAAAGCGGCTTCTTCATTTTCAGGTACTGACAGGTTACCGTGATACAAACAAAGATTACCGATACCTTCTTCCCCGGTTATTTTTTGCCAGGCCGGGAAAGTAGGAAGGAACTCTACTTTGGGAAGTGAATACTCATTCTTTAATATCCTGATATCACTTTCAGATACACAGGCATAAGTACATTCATCAGGCAAATGCTGGTTATATTTTTTCAATAACCTGCTTTCATTATAGAAATAGAGTTTTTTAAAAAAACTGTTTTCAGACCTTGCCAGTTCTTTGTAATAGAGGCTTTCTTCGTTATGCATTCTTACAACGATC
>DATDIX010000116.1:0-34348 GCA_036520835.1 Chitinophagaceae bacterium
ACCTTACCATCAGCCGGGGCGATAATGGCATTTTCCTGTATCGTCAGTTTTCTTTTTGGAATGCGGAAAAAAGAGATGATAAAAAAGAAGAGACCAAGGGTAACGATAAAAAGGATCAGCGAAACAACAGGCTGTTTAAAACTGAGAAAATAAAATGAAAGTAAATTAATAGCACCAAATATGATCGCTGCTACTGCAATCGAGGTATAGCCTTCCTTATGAATGGTCATTGAGTTGGATTGTGGTACAAATATAGTGAAATGGTGAGTGAGACCCTTCGCTGCACTCCGGGTGACGTAAGAGGTGAGTGCCGTTTAATGTATAAGAAAATTAATATACAGCCAGACAAAAGGAGTGGCCAGCAGTAAGGAATCAAACCGGTCTAAAAAACCGCCATGCCCCGGCATCAGGTTGCCGCTGTCTTTTACACCTGCCATGCGTTTGAGTTTAGATTCGAGAAGATCGCCAAAAGTGCCGGTAATAGAAGCTATTGCCGCAATGATCATGATATGAATAGTAAGCCATTCCAGGTTTAAACCGTAGAAAGAAATAAGACCAACAACGACTATACTGAGAATGATCCCGCCAATCGTTCCTTCCCATGTTTTTTTAGGAGATATTTTTGATAAAGGGGTCTTCCCGATAATTGACCCAACGATATAAGCCATTGTATCGTTGATCCAGATAGATATAATAATCAGTAATGGCAGGTAAACAGTTTCGCCAAGAACATACATTGTGTCATAAACATGAATGTCATATTCTTTGAACAAACTTATCATTAACCCCCAGCTCAATGATATATACAACAACCCCAACGCCGCCGCACCAAAAGCTTTTAATTTGACCGGGTGTTTTTGAAAAATGCCGATCAGCATTAATACAAAACCCGCTGCTGATACGGGTAAAGAGAAATTTTCTTTTAGCCCGTACCCATTTATCTTATACGCAGGTCCGCAAAACCATAATAGCAGCCCGTACCCGATCAGCATGAAGCCTAATTTGATATAAGGATGAAAAATGGTTCGATGAATTTTCTCTGTAAGCTTTAAATATTCCCACCAGCAGCCAAAATGAATAATGGAGAATAAAACAAAAAAGCTCCAGTGGTTCCACAGCAACCCGGTAAGCATCACTGCGGCAAAAATGATAGCAGTTAGCGTTCTTGTTCTGAATGTTTGCCAGTTAAATGCCATGCAGAAAAGCTGATTAGTTAATTATCGGTCTGCTTTGTTAATAATTCGGAACCATAAGACAGCCTTTTGAACGCCATGAACAATACGATCAGCACCGGCAATGCCAGCAGCCCCCAGGAAGAAGTGGATGAATCATTCATTGCTTCAGGTATTGATTTTCCCTGTTGCGTATAGATATAATACACTGTCACCACCACCGCATTGTTGATGAAATGCGCCAGGATGCTGAGCCATAAATTCCCGGAGAAATAATAGATAAGACCCAGCGTGGCGCCGAGGAAGAACCTGAACAGGAAACCATAAAAAGAAAAATGAGCAGCGCTGAAAATAAGACTGACAACAATGATCGCCAGCCAGGGACTGCGGGTTGACCGGGTAAGAAAATTTTGCAGTCCTCCCCGGAACAAAGTCTCTTCACAAAAAGCAGGCACAAAACCCATGATCAACAGGGCAAGAATATAGTCGCCGGTATTCTTCATTCCCAGTATTGCACTGGCCTGTTCATTATAAGTGTTTTCGAGTTTGTCAAAGCTTGCTTTCCATTCAGCCGGGATGGGGATCTCATGATTGAAATAGCTTAACCCGCCGCCGACAAATAATGCGGCAGCTATAATAAAGCAAACAACCCCAGCCTGTTTTATCGTGATGCGGGATGAAAAACCCAGCAGCTTTAAAGGATGCTTATTCAATAAGTAGGCTGTTATTACAGAAGGAATAAAAAATCCCAGCATATTAATGACCTGTATCAACTTGTATATATTGGAATTGGCAGGGTCTCCTGCACCTGAAAGGTAGAGATCAAAGCTTTTCCCGGTCATTGAGACCCAGATCATTTTGGTAATTTCAGCAGAAAAAATAATACCCGCGATGGTGAATGCGATCAGCATAAAAAATCCTGCCGTATAAGAAATGCCCTTCGAATTACTGTCGTACATATTTTTCGGCGATTAAATCGTAAGTTTGCAGGCTCAAAAATAGGCATTGCGCTTTTAATCAATGGTAAAGATCGGCGATATACAACTTCCTGACTTCCCGCTGTTACTTGCTCCGATGGAGGATGTAAGCGATCCGCCATTCCGTGCAGTATGTAAAGACAATGGCGCCGACCTGATGTACACTGAATTTATTTCATCAGAAGGGCTGATCCGGGATGCCATCAAAAGCCGGAAGAAACTGGACATTTTTGATTATGAACGCCCCGTTGGTATCCAGATATTCGGCGGCGATGAAGAAAGTTTAGCACTGGCGGCTAAGATCGTGGAAGTAACAAACCCTGACCTGCTCGATATCAATTTTGGTTGCCCGGTAAAAAAAGTAGCGTTGAAAGGCGCCGGTGCCGGTGTGTTGAAGGACCTCGACCTGATGGTGCGCCTTACAGATGCTGTCGTCAAAGCCACCAAACTTCCTGTTACAGTAAAAACAAGACTGGGCTGGGATGATAAAACAAAGAACATTGAAGAAGTGGCAGAACGGTTGCAGGATGTGGGCATCAAAGCGCTGGCCATTCACGGACGTACACGTACGCAGATGTACAAAGGCGAAGCTGACTGGACGCTGATCGGGAAAGTGAAGAATAATCCGCGTATTAAGATTCCCATCTTTGGCAATGGTGATATTGATTCACCCGAAAAAGCAGTGGAGTATAAAGACCGGTATGGTGTAGATGGCATCATGATCGGCCGGGCTGCGATCGGTTATCCCTGGATATTCAACGAGATCAAACATTTTGTACAGACAGGAGAACATTTACCGGCACCTACCATTGAAGACAGGGTCAATGTATGCCGCAAGCATTTGCATAAATCTGTTGAATGGAAAAACCCGGTAGTTGGCATTAATGAGATGCGCCGGCATTATGCGAATTACCTGAAAGGACTGCCCAACATAAAAGATTACAGGAATAAATTAGTCACGCTGAAAACAGTAGAAGAGATAGATGAAGTGCTGAATGAGATATCAACGGTCTATTCGGGGTTTGAATTTGAGAAAACACCGATCGAGCTGGTGAATTATCATGAAAAATGCCCTGTGTAATACCCCAGCCCCTAAAGGGGAGTTTGGCGGGATTTCTTATTTAATGGACTTGAAATTGACCGGATAATTTTATTATGTTGCCAGCTGTATTACTACTATCAGCCCAATTGCGACGCTCCTTTCGGGGTTCTGTTCGCTACTGAACAATACTATCATACATGCCTTTAGCAACATACCAGCCACTCCTTTCAAAATATTCCACTGAATATGCTACGCTGAATAAGAAACTTGGCTGGCTGAGTTTTATCCGGCTGGCGCTTTTCATTGCTATTATTGGTTTTGGTTATTATTATTTGGTTTATGATGCGTGGTACTGGCTTGTCATCGCATTGGTAATGCTGGCTGCTTTCCTGTTTTGCATCCGGTTGTATGATGTGATAAAGGGGAAAGCCGATTTTACCAAAGCACTAATTGATATCAATACAAACGAGATCAGTTTTTTGAATGGCAATACTTCTGTATATGCTGATGGTAAAGAATACACAGACCCGCATCATCCTTATTCCTACGATCTTGATCTTTTTGGAGAGGGGTCATTATATAAATTTCTGAACCGTACTACTACCACTTTTGGAAACGAAAGCCTTTCCCGGTCATTACTTCATCCCGATACAAATGCCATAAAGGAAAGACAGGAAGCGATAAAGGAACTGGCGGACAAATTAGATTTTCGACAGCATATACAGGCGCAGGGCAGCATTCATACAGCAGAGCAAAAAGACCTGGATAAGCTGAAAAGCTGGTTAAATGCTACACCAACATTCCGCCGCTCTCTTTCTTATTATTTATTACTGGTATTTCCTTTAACTGCTATAGGCGTGTTAACCGCTTATTTCTTTACAGGAAGCGACAGGCTGCTCAATATTTTCTTTTCATTGTTTACCCTCAACCTTGTCGTTACCTTTTCATTTGCCCGGAAAATGATGAAGCAGGTTTCTATTTCTACGGCTGTCACCAAAGTGCTTCAGCAGTTTGCCGGCCAGTTAAAGGAGATCGAAAAACAATCGTTTAACTCCCCGTTGCTGCAACAGTTGCAGGGCAGGTTAAAACACAATACGATCACTGCCTCAAAAACAATTGAACGGCTGGCTTCCTTATTCGGCTATCTTGATTTCATCATTAACCTGGCTGTGAGCATTGTATTAAATGGTCTTTTTATTTTTCATGTACATATTCTTTTTGCATTGGATAAATGGAAACAAAAGAATGCCGGGCAGGTCATGAACTGGCTGGAAGTGATCGGGGAATTTGAGGCGCTTCATTGTTTCGCCAATATGGCTTTCAATAATAAGCGATTTTGCTATCCTCAATTATCTGCCAACCCGGAGTTGATCGCAACGGGAATGGGGCACCCGCTTATCCGCAGCGAAAAAAGAGTGAACAATAGTATTTCATTTCAGCAGGAGAAATTCGTTGTACTTACCGGCTCAAATATGTCGGGCAAAAGCACATTCCTGCGAACGCTGGGTGTCAACCTGGTCCTGGCAAGAGCGGGTTCCGTGGTCTGCGCTGAAAGTTTTACGCTATATCCTTATGACCTGCATGTCAGCATGCGCATCACCGACTCTTTGCAGGACAGTGAGTCGCTTTTCTATGCTGAATTAAAACGGTTACACAGTATCATTGAGCATCTTCATGCTGACAGGAAGACCTTTATTATACTCGATGAGATATTGCGGGGAACAAATAGCAATGATAAGCATAACGGCACGGTCGGCCTTATCCGGAAACTGGCCGCTTACCAGGCTTGCGGGATCATTGCTACGCATGACCTTACTATTGCAGAAATGTCTTCGCAATACCCGGGCTATTTAGGTAACAAATGTTTTGAGTCAGTCATCATTAACGACGAACTGCTGTTTGACTACAAATTAAAAGACGGAGTGTGCAGTAAGCTGAACGCTTCCTTCCTGATGAAGAGAATGGGAATAATAGACTGATCTCAGGTCATTTTGATCTTCATTGCCTTCATTAACCCATAGATCGAAACAAGGGTCCATGTTCCTTCCAGTATTACAAAAGGCCAGTAGTTGATAAGTAAAGAAGCATAGCAGGCCAGGGCGGCGCCGATCACATTCATTACATAGAATGATTTTCCTTTGCTTTCCATCAGGCCGGCAGTGCTTAAGAAAAAGGCCATCAGTATCATACCAACACCGATAGTGCCGATAATATCGTTGTAGCCCATAGAAATTATAATTTAGTTACAAATGATTCAAGCAATATTTACTGTAAGGTAAACAATAATCTGCCGTAGCTAATATCATTGCTATTTTTGATGGTGGGACAGTATGAAATTATTTGATTTTATCAGCGTTCTTACTGTCGTTATTCTTTCCTTTTAAGAACATACCCAATACCAGTACAACAACAATAGCAACGAAAATCAAAAGAAACATTATAAGAAAGGTGCTATCTGTTGCCTCTGTCATAATTAGATATTTTTTTCTTTCTTTTAATAAGGGCCTCTATTTTTTGATCGCATCAGTTACATCTTTACTTACCGGGGATATAGAAGAACCGAAGTAATTAGTCAGCACGCCTTCTTCGTTCACCAGGTATTTGGTAAAATTCCAGGAAGGAGGCTTATTGTTCCAGCCATTCTTTGCAGAATCGGTGAGCCATTGAAAAACACTGTTCTGCCCGGGAGATTTGACAACCGTGCTTTTTTTCATCAGGAAAAAAGTAACACCATAATTGAGTTTGCAGAATTTTGCGATCTCCTCATCGTTTCCTTTTTCCTGCTCTTTAAAATCATTGGCAGGAAAACCGATCACTACCAGTTTGTCTTTGTACTCTTCCGATAATTTCTGGAGGTCCGAGTATTGGTCTGTATAGCCACAATCGCTGGCCGTATTCACCAGTAATACTTTCTTTCCTTTTAACCCTGCAAAATCCATTTCTGTTCCGTCATTCGCTACTGCTTTTAATGTATAAAAGGAAACAGGCGGCTGATGTGCACCAGACAATTCTTTTGAATTTTTGCCGGTCAGTTTTGTCCACCACATCAATACGGGGTAAACAGCTTTCAATACTTTTTGCCTGTAGGTCATGTTCTTTGAATTCAGGTTTACTATTTCTACATACCCGATGAAGAAGGCAATGAACAATAACAGAACAATCATTATCCTTTTTAGTTTTCGGACGCCTGGTTTTGTTGACATGTTTTGCTCAGTATTCACAGGTTAGCACAGATCCTTTAGATTAACGCAGGGCTTATTCACCATTGACTACTCACCATTCACCTGATCACCCATTTAAAAAGTTTCAGTTTCCCTTTAAAAGGCGGGTATTTGATAGCAGGATCAAACCATGTCGGTGTCTTCATGATCGCTTTTTTATGGCTGAAGGTATCAAATGAATAGCGGCCATGAAAATGACCGATGCCACTATAGCCACGGCCACCAAAGGGCAGGTGATGGTTAGTGAAATGCCAACTGGCATTGTTTACACAACCTCCGCCAAAAGAAATATTTTCCAGCCATTGTTTTTCTTTTTTCCGGCTGGAAGTAAAAACATAAAATGACAGTGGGTTTGGGTTTTTGGCAATAACAGCCGTTGCTTCTTCTGCGGTGCTGAAAGAAATAACCGGCAAGACAGGGCCGAATATTTCATCTTTCATCACAGATGCCCCTTCCGGTACAGCTGTAATGACAGTTGGTTCAATGAACAGGTTTTTTTTATCTGTTCTTCCCCCGTAGACGATGGTTCCCTGCGATAAGTAGCCTGCTATCCTGTCAAATTGTTTTTCGTTGATGATCTTACAATAGTTGTAACTCTCTTCCGGCTTTTCGCCAAAGAACTGCTTCAGGCAATTGTACAACGCCTTTAAAAAGGCCTCCTTTTTTGATTCATGCACTAAAACATAATCCGGTGCGATGCACATTTGACCAGCATTGGAAAACTTTGTCATGGCAATCCTGCGGGCCGCCACTTTAATGTCTGCGTCCTCTTCAACAATACAGGGACTTTTTCCACCGAGTTCCAGCGTTACCGGCGATAGTTTTTCAGCCGCCATTTTATAAATGATCTTTCCCACCATCGTACTGCCGGTAAAAAAGACATGGTCAAAACGAAAGTCATTCATCATCGCAGGAATAACTGCAGCGCCGTCTCCGGGCATGTATAAAACATATTCTTTCGGGAAAACTTCTTCGATGATCTTTTTCATGACTGCTTCCGTAGCAGGTGCAAACTCACTTGGTTTCAATACCACACAATTACCGGCGGCAATAGCCCCGAGAAAGGGATTTAATAATAACTGGAAAGGATAGTTCCAGGGCCCGATGATCAGTACAACACCCAGCGGCTCTTTCAGAATGCGGCTGCCCGACGGAAGATTCACCAGGTTGGTCGCTGTCGATTCAGGCGCCATCCACCAGCGAAGGTTTTTAATAGCTGAATTTAATTCGGTTATCACAATACCGGTTTCCGTTACCCAGGTCTCTTCCGGGCTTTTTTTCAGATCAGCGTATAATGCATCATAAATATCCTGTTCGTGATCTAAGATCGACCGCTTCAGTTTCTTCAATTGTTCCAGGCGAAAATCGTAAGATTTTGTAATGCCGCTGTCAAAATACCGGCGCAGGTTTGCCAGGGACTGTCCATTTGCTGTTGTATTCATGAAAAGGAAGAAATTAGGGAGTTCAAGGTAGTTGAAAAAAAGCAGAAGGGAGCCTGGTACCGACCTCCTATTATCCGCCGGGAGCAGGCAGCCTGTGTATTTTTCACAACAATTTATTTATACAATGTTTTATCTTTAAAACTACTACAAGCCATTATCGTTAAATTTGCTTTATTGAAAACAAGGAACTTCTGTCTGATCGTACCGGCATTTATTTTTTTTGCGATACAATTGTATCTGCCCGCACATGTATCTGCTCAATCTGCTCATCCCGTTCACCAGTATCCGCAGAATTATTTTCGCTGGCCTGTTGGTATAAAACCTGAAATAGTTGCTAACCTTGGGGAACTTCGTTCCAATCACTGGCATATGGGGCTGGATGTACGGACCAACCAGAAAGAGAACCTGCAGGTCTTAGCAGCTGCAGGAGGGTATATTGCAAAGATCCGTATCGAAAAGTTCGGGTTCGGAAGATGTATCTGGATAAACCATCCCAATGGCTATACAACCCTGTATGCTCATCTTAATAGTTTTTTCCCCGCATTGGAACAATATGTGACCGACCAGCAATACAAACAGGAAACATGGGCGATAGAATTAGAGTTTTCCAAAGACAAGTTCCCGGTTTCCAAAGGGCAGTTCATTGCTTACAGCGGTAATACAGGTGGCTCACAGGGGCCGCATGTGCATTTCGAGATCAGGGATACAAAAACAGAGGAATGTCTTAATCCTTTATTATTCGGTTTTCCCTTGCAGGATAATGTGCGGCCTTTTTTACTGAAACTGGCTATGTATGACCGGGGCAAAAGCATCTATGAACAATCTTCACGGATATTTCCACTCCGGAATACAGATAGCGGCTATATCATTCCCAAAACACCGGTGATCAAAACGGGACTCAATAAATTTAGTTTTGCGATACAGGCTATTGACAAACGAACGGGCTCCAATAATGAAGACGGTATTTATTCAGCACAATTATTTTTTGATGAACAGCCGGTGGTCGGGTTTAGCCTTGACAGTATCAGCTATGCGGAAACAGGTTATCTCAATGCGCATATTGATTATAAATACCGCTACAATGGCGGTCCCTACTTTCAGCATCTTTCCCAATTACCCGGCGATCATGGCGGGGTGTATCATCCTGTAAGCGGGGATGGGGTCATTATTTTAACGGATACTGATGTACATCATGTGAGGGTAGTGGTAAAGGACACATACAAAAATATTTCAACGCTGAATTTTTTGATCCAATACGAAGAAGAGTTGGCAAAACCGGCCACTTCTTCTTTGCAGGGGCAACAATTCATTCCCAATTATGTGAACTTACTGGAGAAGCCGGGTTTTGAGATATACCTGCCTGAAATATGTTTATACGATACTATAACGTCTTTTTATTACCGTAATAATTCTTTCCCGGAAAATGCAGTTTCGGCCATACACCAGGTAAATGATGGTTCAGTTCCCGTTCACGGTGATCTTACTGTCCGGATAAAGCCTGACCGGGCGATAGATGCAGACATTAAAGAGAAAATATTAATACAAAGAACTTATAGAAACAGTACAGATGTAAGAAAGGCGAAATGGGAAGGAGAGTGGATGTCAGCAAAGTTTAGTGACTTTGGTTATTTCCAGGCTTTTGTTGATGAAGTGGCGCCGGTGATCAATGAATTGGGAAAGGGGGATACCGTCAACTTAAGCCCGGCCTCCCGTATTGTTTTCAGTCCGTCAGATAACTTTGGTATCAAAAGTTTCAGGGTGGAGTTGGATGGCAAATGGGTCCGGTTTACCAATGATAAAGGCCGGAACTGGATCTATATATTTGATGAACGCTGTCCCTATGGGGTGCATGAATTAAAAGTGACCGTTGAAGACCTTGTTGGGAATATAACAACTAAGCACTGGTGGTTTAAAAAATATCCCTACACAGCACCGAAGAAAAAAGCGGTAAAAAAGAAAAAAGGAGCAAAAACTACGACTTCAAAAAAACCGGTTGCAAAAAAGAAGAAGTAAGTTTGAATGATCATTAACTAAAAAACTCCGCGGTTAGCGGATGGGATATGGTAACATTAAAAGAAGGCGACAAAGCTCCTGCATTTACAAGTACCGACCAGGATGGAAAGAAGATCTCTTTGTCTGATTACAAGGGAAAGAAACTTGTTCTTTATTTCTATTCGGAAGCCGGCTCGCCAACCTGTACCATAGAGTCCTGTAATCTCAGGGATAATTATAGCCTGCTGAGGAAAAAAGGTTTTGAAGTGCTGGGAGTTAGCCCTGATACGGAGAAAGTACAGAAGAAATTTGAAATAAAATATAAACTACCCTTTCCGCTTATTGCTGATACTTCACACGATGTACTGGAGAAATACGGGGTTTGGGACCAGAAGAAACTTTTTGGCCGCGAGTATATGGGTGTACTCCGCACCACCTTTGTTATTGATGAAAAAGGTATCATAAAGAAAATATTTACAAAGCCAAAGAATAAAGCGCATGCTGAAGAGATCATTCAGCAGGTTAAATAACTTAGTGTTTCCCTCTCTCCCCGTTTTTAGTGAGCCGGATACCATTTCCGGCGATTTTACCAGCCTCCCCGTTGTTACATATTTGCATTGTCCTTACACAAACAAGTAAAGACAGTAATCAAATAACAGTAACCTTAAACTTAGCTAGAATGAAACAAGTAAAATTATTTGCCATTACACTTGCAATGGCTTCTGCATTGATCACCGGTTGTGATAAAGATGATAATTCTTATGATGCTCCTGTACAGGCCGTAATACAGTCAACCATTGTGAAAGTCAGCGGCGATAGTGCTGCAGTGGCTGCCAAGCTCACAGAATTCCGTGTTTTGCTGGGTGATCCGCTGAACTCCGCTCCCAACCAAACTACAGGCCGCAGGGAAGTAAACTGGGATGGAGCACCGGCAGCAGTTACTAACAACAATACATTTCCTTTTGATTTTTTTAATAATACGGATCCTGCCGGACCTAATGGCAGGAAAAGGGGATTACAGTATGTGAATAATGGAACGCTGTTACGTCTTGACAGTTCTGATTTTTCTGAGATAGACCCTTCTTATGCCGGTCAGTTTGAACCTTTCAGCAAGAAAAAGATGATAATACCGGTGGGAGCAAACGTGTCAGTGATCAGCTTCAAAGTGCCCGGTACCACTACTGATGCATCAGTAAAAGGATTTGGCGTTGTATTAAGTGATGTGGACGATGCTAATTCAACTTATATAGAGTTTTATAATGGGGTTAAAAGTCTTGGTGTGTTCAAAGCTCCTGCAACTGCCGGTACAGCAAAGTATTCTTTCCTTGGGGTATTTTTCCCAGTAGAAAAGATCACTCACCTGGTGCTCACCGCAGGTAATGCAGCGCTGGCCAATGGTGTAAAAGATGTGACAGATGGCGGTACAAAGGATCTTGTAGCAATAGATGATTTTTTATACAGCGAGCCTGTTATAATTAATTAGGAAGGGCATAACAGTGGACGGTTCAGATCATATCCGCCCCGGGCAGCAATGCCCGGGGCTTATGGTATCCCCACATTTGGTGATAGGATGGGTAAGCAACAGGAAGGAAATTTGTTGACTCATCTCTAAACTTATCGGCCATGAAAAATATCTTTTTTGTTTTGCTGGTTGTAATGGCAGCCGTTGGTTGCCAAAAAGAAAAGACGGGAAATTTATCGCCGGAAGCGATCGTTGTGTCAGCTTCAGGAGATATTACCGCAAAGCTCAATGAATTCAGAACGCTGCTCGGTGATGTGCTGAACACCACACCGGGCCAGACATCCGGGCGCCGCGAAATTAACTGGGACGGGGTTCCGGATATCTATGCTACTCAAAAGATCCCTTCTGATTTTTTCAATCCCGTTGCCCCGGGTTCATCGCCGGCATTGCAAAGGGGTTTTCGGTATGCGGCTGCTGTGGATGCCCGTATCAGCAGTAATGCATTTGCTGACTTTGATGCAAGTAACGGTACAGAATTCTCTTCTTTCAGCGGCGCAAAAACTTTTTCTGCTGTCAGCAGTAACTTATGGAGCGTAGATTTTGAAGTGGCGGGACAAGCAGTGGCAGCCAGTGTAAAAGGGTTTGGCGCTGTATTTTCAGATGTAGATAATGCTTCTTCTGTATCTGTCGAATATTTCTCAGGGGACAGAAGCCTGGGCATTTTTTCAGTACCTGTAAAAACCACCGGTACACATTCATTCCTCGGCGTTTATTTTCCTAAAGAGAAAGTGACAAAGGTAAGGATCAAACAGGGCGATGCGGTGATAGCAACCGGGGTAAAGGATATTACTTCGGGAGGTAATAAAGACCTGGTAGTGATGGATGATTTTTTATATGACGAACCAAAGGCAATTCAGTAACAGCGTAACATAGACCGGGTAGTTTGATGCCGTCTCGTTTTAAACGGGGCGGTTTTGTTTGTATTTATTAATCAGAAAACTCTTTCGTAAATTTTCACAATGAAGCTGGTTATGAAAACGACGGGGATGACCGCTGCTGTTTTTTTATTCCTCTTATCTGCCAATGCACAGCAGCCGGTGTTGTATTTCAAACGCCTGAACCAGGCAAATGGCTTATCTAATAATAAGGTCAATTGTATTCTGCAGGACAAAAGAGGGTTTATATGGATCGGTACGGATGACGGGCTCAACCGGTATGAGGGTAATAATTTCCTGGTGTTTAAAAATATCCCCGGCCAGCTATCTTCTATTTCGGGGAATACGATCACTGACCTGCATGAAGATAAGGAAGGTGTACTGTGGATCGCAACAGCAGACGGGGGGATCAGTCGTTATGATTACCGGCTGCCACCCGAAAAACAGTTCCGTCAATACAAGCATAACCCCGGTGACAGTACCAGCATCCCTGTAAATATTGTCAATGCATTGCACGAAGACAACGATGGATATCTCTGGTTAGCCACCAGTGGAGCTGCTGTACTCCGTTTTGACAAGCAAAAAGAAAAATTCCATAAGCTGACCGGTTTGGTTGGCCTGACCATTTATGATATGTGTTTTGATAAGGATGGGATTATGTGGGCAGGAAGGGAAGGTGGCAGTATATTGAAAGTTGATCCTAAAAGTTTTCAGTGGGAACCAGACCCGCGGTACACCAATTTTTATGCAGCACTCCCGCATGTGGTAGTTACCCGGTTGTTCCGGGACAGTAAAAAAAATATATGGTTCGGCTCCTGGGATAAAGCCGTCTATCGTTATAATGCAGCAGCCGGGCAGGAGGAAAGCTTCATTCATCAAAAGGATCGGTTATTTTCTTTTGGAGTGGATGAACCTATTGCTTTTAATGAAGACAAATATGGACGTGTCTGGATTGGCGGGAAAAATTCAGGGTTGTATGTGTATGACCCGGCTACCGGTCATTTTTATAATTACCGGCATAATGCGGCTATGGAAGGAACCTTAAGTCATAATACGGTGAAGTGCATTTATATTGATAAAGCAGGTGAAGTATGGCTTGGCACAAATAACGGCGTCAGTATCTACCAGGCGCCCCAACATCCGTTTGAACAACAGTTCCTGCCGGTAACAGGCCTATCACCGGGATCATTAACAGTGTACGATTTTTTTAAAAAAGAAAATGGGGACCTGTGGATCGGTACCAGTAATGGGATCTATGTGAAAGATAGTAAAGGAAACTATGCACATAGAAAGATCAGCTATAAAGGGAATGAACTTAGGGTCACCCATTTTTTTAAAGATACCGATGGAACTTTTTACCTCGGAACAGATTATACCTTGTTCAGGTATAATGAGTCAACAGGTAATATAACCGTTCTGCCCAATACAGAGAAAGACCAGGTGATGGCAAAACTCATTGAATCAAGAATAGTGTCAGTAATAAAAGATACAATAGATGGCAATCCTGTTTTGCTGGCATCACCCTACGGTCATTACTTTACTTACTACGACCTGGCAGAACAACGATGGGTTTCCCGCAGGGATAGTGCCAGGAAAATCCTATTGCGTTACAATATCAGGGATAACCTGATCAGGAAATTTGTGAAAACAAAAGATGGAAAGCTATGGCTGGCCAATGCTAAAAGCGGGTTGATCCTGTTGAATAAACACACCAGGGGTAATACTACTTTTATTAATAACCCCTCACAAAAGAACAGTATCAGCAATAATAATGTGTATGACATAAAAGAGGATACGACAGGTAATCTTTGGGTAAGCACCTATGGCGGCGGGTTGAATTATTTTGATACCCGAAAAAGGGAGTTCCGGCATTTTGCTTCAGCCAATAATCTCTTTGAAGGTTTGGAAATTGACAGGAACGGAAATGTCTGGAGTATCAGCAATGGAAACCTGCAAAAATTCGATCCGCTATCCCAGACATTTACCTATGTAGAATTACCGGATGTAGAAAAATCAGGTGGTGTCAAAGGATATATTTATAAAGATGAAGAGGGCAAAATGTATGTGGCAGGATCAGGTTATTTTGTTGTTTTTGATCCGGGACAGGTAGTGGTAGAGCAGAAACAGCCGGAGGTTTTCCTGACAGATTTCAGCATATTCGATCATTCTTTTTCTCATTTTCTTGTAAAGAAAGAAATAGCGCTCCGGTACACGGAGAACTTCTTTACTATTCATTTTTCAGCGCCTTTTTATTCTGCATCAGCACCGGTTCAGTATTCTTATATGCTGGAAGGAGTGGATAAGGACTGGGTCAACGCCGGGGCCTCTACCCAGGCGCCTTATACCAATCTCAATGAGGGTGAGTATACTTTCAAAGTAAGGGCTACGGCAACACCCGGTACATGGAGTGATAAAATTACCACTATCAGGATCCGCATTATCCCGCCTTTCTGGAAGCGCTGGTGGTTCTTTATGCTGATAGCCGTTTCAGTGGCAGGGATCATTTATGGAGTTTACCGCTATCGGATAAATGAGTTGTTGAAGCGGCATGCCATCCGCAATAAGATAGCGCAGGACCTGCATGATAATGTAGGCTCAACGCTCAGCAGTATTTCTGTATATAGCCAGGTGGCGAAGATCTATAAAGAGAAAGGAAAACAGGAAGAACTGGCCCATGCTCTTGAGAAGATCAGCACTACTTCCAGTGAAATGATATCAGAGATGAACGATATAGTGTGGGTCATCAATCCCAGGAATGACAGTATGGATATTCTTCTTCAGCGGATGGAGTCTTATGCCAAACCGTTGCTGAATGTACAGGGAATTCAATATAAGTTTGATTATAATCCCGACCTGGCCGCACTGCAACTGCCGATGGAAAGCAGGAAGAATTTCTATCTTATTTTTAAAGAAGCCGTGAACAATGCGGTAAAATATTCAGGAGCTAAAAACCTGTATATAAGAATGGAGCGTCATCAGCAGGACCTGGTATTAATAGTGAAAGATGATGGTAAGGGATTCAATATGGCAGAATCCGAGGAAAGAGCAAAAAGCTCTCTGTCCGGTAACGGGTTGCAGAATATGCGGGTAAGGGCTAGGGAAATGAAAGGGAAGCTAGTTATCAGCAGCGAACCGGGTAAAGGGACCGTTATTGATCTAAGATTTCCCGCACATTAGGTCTCACCGTATTCGGGGATATAAAGGAAGCCGGAAAAAACAGATATTTGGTATATTATGGGTTTACGCATCGCCATTTTTGATGATAATAAGAATATCCGGGAAAGCATCACCATGTTGCTGGATACGGAACCAGATTTTGAACTGGTGGGTTCTTTTGCCCATGTGCTGGATTGTCTGCAGGATATCAAGGAAAACAAGCCGGATGTAGTGCTCATGGATATAGAGATGCCGGGTATGACAGGTATAGAAGCAGTAAAGAAAATACGTAAAGAATTTCCGCAGATACAGATATTAATGCAAACGGTTTTTGAGGATGATGACCGTGTGTTTGATTCTATCTGTGCTGGCGCCTCCGGGTATATTCTTAAAAACTTTCTTAATACAAAACTCACCGATGCTATCCGTGAATTACAATACGGCGGTTCACCGATGAGCCCTTCCGTCGCCAGGAAAGTACTCAATAAAATGCAGTCGGTTGCTTCGGTTATCAAGCCGGAAGAGGCGCCGGATTACCATCTTACCGCCAGGGAGAAAGAAGTGCTTTCCTGCCTGGTGAATGGCTTAAGTTATAAAATGATCGGCGCCGAACTGAACATCAGTTATGAAACCGTACGCAGCCATGTTAAAAAGATATACGAAAAACTCCATGTAGCCTCACTCACAGAAGTGGTAGCCAAAGCGATCAATCAACGGATCGTTTAAACGGCTATTTAACTCTCCTTCTCCCCGGATCGGGTGATATCCTTACCAGGTTTGGTTATTTTTTCCTGGCCTTCCCGCTATGAAATTTGCTGCCTGATTTAACCATTAATACTTATTATATGAAAAACAGGATAGCAGTAATTGTGACGGTTATTTTTAGCATCATCTGTAATTTTTCTTTGGCGCAAATCTCCTATAACGAAACCAGATACAGGTCATTTTATGATGCCATGCCAGGGAAACATTCAGTGAAGACCATTCGTCTTTCAACCGGTGTGCAGTTAGAATACGCCGAACAAGGGGACATGTCAGGCATACCCGTTATCTTCCTGCACGGGCTGTCTGATTCCTGGCACTCTTTCGAAACAACATTGCCTTTATTGCCGGGAAATATTCATGCATTTGCCATTACGCAAAGAGGGCACGGCAATTCATCAAAACCTGAAAATGGTTATTCTCCCGCAAATTTTGCAGCAGACGTTGCCGCATTCATCAGGGAGAAAAAACTGGGTTCCGTTTTTATTGCCGGGCATTCTATGGGTGGTGTGCATGCCCAGCAAATTGCCTTAAACTATCCACAATTAATTAAAGGTCTTGTCATCATTGACTCCGACCCTGCTTTCAGGGATAATAAAGGTATGCCTGAATTTTACGAGGAAGTATTAAAGCTTGATGATGATGTGATCGAAAGAGAATTCATGGATGAATTTCAGAAAAGCACACTGGCAAAGCCTATTGATAGTTTGTATTATGATTTATTGGTAAACGAAGGACTGAAAGTGCCTCCAGGGGTTTTTAAAGCAGCCCTGAAAGGAATTATGGAAGTGGATTTTTCCGGACAGTTGGAAAACATCAATGCTCCCGTACTGATCTTCTGGGGTGAAAGAGATTCATTTTGCGGCCGGGATGACCAGGACAGACTGGTAAAGGGAATTAAAAATGCAAGACTGGTTGTCTATGAGGGAACAGGCCATGCCCTGCATTGGGAAGAAACAAAAAGATTTGCGGATGACCTTACTGTGTTTATCAATAAGGTGACAAAAATAAACTTGTAATCACAAAAGATATAAATATGAGATATGCTTTATTAGGAATACTCGTCCTGCTGGCAGGTTGTCAAAAAGATAAAGAAGGTATGGACGAAGAAAAGACAGCTGCTCAATTACTGACGCAAAAGGAATGGGTGCTGGCAGCCACCGGTTTTGATCACAACATGAATGGTGTACTTGATCCGGATGAAAACATCATTGAGGATTGCCAGAAGGACAATAGTTATGTTTTCCATATTTCAGGTACCGGTTCTTCTCTTGATAATACTATATCATGCGGCGGACCGGCTATTGCGGATTTTAACTGGCAATTATTGAATAATGACAGTGACCTGGAAATAGAGTTTGAACGCATTCATATCCTGCGGTTAAATGAAAATGAAATGATGCTTAGCCCGGCTGCTTCCTGGCAGACAGCAAAGTTCATGATGGTTTACAGGCACTAAATACAATAAACACTTATAGAATGAAAAAACTGGATGATTTGCATAAAAGGTTCCTGTTAACAGGACGCTATTTTACCAGGCTGACCAATAATATTTTTCACCCGCTGAAAGGTATACCGGTTCCTGATTTCAATAATCAATACGATTCAACAATACTCTAAATCATTAATCATTAAACAAAAACATTATGCCGACTCTGTTAGACATTTTATTTGACCCGGTCTCCTTGTACATCCTCGGTATGTACCTGTTGCTGATCCTCTGGGAAGCATTTTTCCCCGCCCGCAAACTGCCTCATGTTCCTTATTGGCGGATAAAAGGAATTGTTTCATTCTTTTTCTTTTTTTATTTATCAACCTACCTGCCATTATTATACGCTGAATGGCTGCCAACTTCACAATTGTTTGATCTTTCAACTATCCACCCGGTAGCTGGGGGTATCATTGGCATACTGCTCTATGAGTTTGGCATGTATGTCTGGCACAGGGTGATGCATAACAGTAATATATTATGGAGGATATTTCACCAAATGCATCATAGTGCAGAGCGGTTGGATACATATGGCGCCTTTTATTTCAGCCCTTTTGATATGACCGGCTGGACATTACTGGGTACGGTTTGTTTTTCTTTTATTACCGGCCTGTCGCCACAGTCTGTTACGATGGTATTGCTGGTGACGAACTTCTTCAGCATTTTCCAGCATGCGAATATTAAAACACCTGTATGGCTGGGTTATATCATTCAGCGGCCGGAAAGCCATGCTGTACATCACGCAAAAGGTATCCATGCCTATAATTATTCCGACCTGCCCTTGTTTGATATATTGTTCGGCACATTTAAGAATCCTTCAAAATATACAACAGAAACTGGTTTTTACCAGGGAGCTTCAGCAAGGGTAAAAGATATGTTGTTATTTAAGGATATAGACAGGACTTTACCTGGCAGGTAAAAATGTTTTTAAAAACTCCGGGTATGCAGACAGTATAATGGTGTTGGGAAAATATCCAGGGATGTTTTTGAAGACCCTGCCAACTGGCAGGGTCTTTTTTTTTATCACCGGATTCAGGGAGGGCCAAAAGCAATTTCGGGGATTGTAAAATCTTATTTGCAAGCGCATATTTGTGCCGTTAAAAATTAAACCAATTAAATTTTTATTTTATGAAAAGGATGATCTTAACAGTAGTATTTGTTACAGCATTTGCTGTGGGAAAAATGTTTGCAGCCGGTGAGGAGATTGCAAGCCGCCAGGCAAAAGAAACATTTAAAAAGGAGTTTCCTGATGCCGGGTTTCCAAAGTGGGAAAAAATTGAGAACAGCAGTATCTGTGCTGTTCGCTTTGTTTACGACAACCAGAGCTTTATTGCTTATTTTAACGAGCAGGGTGAAATGATCGCAGCCGCAAGATTGATCAGCCGGGAAAGCCTGCCGTACAAGGTTAGCCAGGTTGTCAGGAAAATGTACAACGACCCGGAAATTACCAAGATCGAAGAATTAACTATGGAGGGTACAGTTAGTTATTTTTTCACGATCGACAATGAGGGAACAAGAATCTTTTTGCGTGTTTATCATGACGGAACGATGCAAAAGATAAAAGAAGAAAAAAAGGAAGTAATAGGAAGTGAGGGTAAGAACCGGAAATAATAAACTGACTGAAAAGCCGGAATGATCCCTGCTGTATTAAGCAGGGATCATTCTTTTGTACAGTGTATCATGTTGTTGAAATCAGCGTTTCAAGCAACCATTAAAGGTTTCAGGACGATTTATTGGGGGTAATATAAAAACAGAAATATGAAAAAATACCTGCTGCTGTTCATGGTCATGGTTTCAGTAAAAGCTATTTCCCAGGACAGTTTAATGAATAACCTGGTGAAGGACATGAATACCCCCGGTCCTTCAAAAAATAAGCCTGTTAAGATCTTCAATTCCGAAAGGAACATACTTACCAATACCACTGAAACAGTTGGTAAGGGTAAAATGGATTTTAGGGTGACGCACTATTTTGATGATATGGCAGGGGCCAATGGGGGCTTCAAGAATTTTTTTGGTATGGACAACAGCACAGATATACGCATCGGGTTTCATTTTGGGATAACGGATCGTCTTGATATCAGTATAGCCAGGGCCAAAGGCGGCAGCCCGAGAACAGAATTGCGCATGACCCAGCTATACGAAATATCAATGAAATACCAGCTATTGCGTCAACTGGAAAATGACCCCAGCCACCCGATCGCCCTGTCATTTTTCTTCAGCAATATTATAAGTGGAATGGACACGGCCAAAACACCCACTTACAACTTTCAGGACCTGGGCGACCGGATGAGCCAGACCTTCCAGTTAATTATTGCAAAGAAGATCGGTAAAGTAAGCCTGCAACTCAATCCCACATTTTTAACACAGGGGTATCTTCAGCCGAATGACCTGCAAAAGTCAATGTTTGCGTTGGGTGGAGCGGTTCGGGTACCAGTAACGAAGGGTTTCAATGTTATCGTGGATTATTTTCATCCGTTCAGAACGGAGGAAAGCGAGAATTCTTTCAATAACGCTTCAAATTTTAATCCGCCTATCAAATTTTTTGATCCGTTGGGAATCGGGT
Source organism: Chitinophagaceae bacterium (assembly GCA_036520835.1). Lineage (GTDB taxonomy): Bacteria > Bacteroidota > Bacteroidia > Chitinophagales > Chitinophagaceae > VBAT01. Next base: position 20,214 of record DATDIX010000116.1, read on the forward strand.
TTGAGTTCATCACTCCCGGCCATGTATTTCACCTCAACTTTCACAATTCCACCGAAATCCAGGAGAACCGCTTTATTCCTTATACTGTCAAATCATGGGGCGAGGGTGAATTCCGCTGGGGCTTTAATATTTCAAGAAAATTTGTGTTATGGCGGGAAAAGCCAACCCCCACGGTTTATTAACCCGGTAGTTTAATTTACTTGATTGTCAGATCAGCCATTGTATCTCACCGAGGTCAAACTGTTCTTCTATAATATGCTGAACAACTAATTTGCCTTCCTGGGAAATACCTTTGATTACAGCTTCAAATACCCGGTTGTCTTTTTTCAGCTTTACTTTTTCATTTCTTTTGTAAAAATGCGAAAGATAAACAGGGATGATATTTTCAAAGCCTTCTGTGATCAGCACATGATAGTAATGATCAAACAAGCGGCAAAGTTCTTTTGCCAGTTCAACAGTATTTGAGTTTTTACCCGTGATCTGTTTCAGGGAAACCGGGTTGGGCAGATCAGCAGGAAACCGGGTTTGATTGATATTGATCCCAATGCCGATAACAGCCCATTCCCAGGTATTGGCGCCTGATGACTGGGTTCTGACTACCGACTCGATCAATATTCCGCCTGCCTTTCTGTCTCTCCAATAAAGGTCATTGGGCCATTTGATGCGGACCTCTTCCCCTGCATATTTTTTAAAAAAACTACAGGCTGCTACTGCCGCACAGGCGCTGAGTTGAAATTGTTGCGCCACCGCCAGTGATGCGGGTTTTATGACAAGGCTCAGGGCAATATTATCATGGTTTGAAGTGACCCATTTTTTACCCCGTTGGCCCTTTCCGGCCAACTGTTCATGGGAGAATACCGCCATTCCATGCTGCGCCAAACCCGCATGTACCTGGGCAAGGGCATAATTATTGGTACTGTCAACCGTTTGCAGCTCAATAAATGGCATGCCGATCGGCTGATTCGGGGAGGGGTATGGCAATTAATTGCTATTTTTGGCAAAATAAACCAGTTTCCGGTTACGGACGCTGGTTTGCAGGTTTTTAAAATGTTTTTCCAGCCTGCAAAGAACGACCGGTAACACTAAATAACAAATTAAAACACTCCATTATTTGGAACAACTTGCAGTATTGACTAACCGAAAAAGAAAGAGTGCAACACGGTTAACGAAGAGCTCAAAGATCATCAAAACCATCATTGCCGCGATCCAGGATAAAAAAGGGGAGAATATCATTTCCCTTGATCTGCGCAAGATCAATGAAGCAGTAGCAGATTTTTTTATCATCTGCGAAGCAGGGAACCAGCCGCAGATCAGGGCCATTGCTGAGAACATAGAGAGGCAGCTAAAAGAAAAATGTGACGAAAATCCCTATCACCACGAAGGGTTTAATACATTGCAATGGGTGCTGATAGATTATGTGAATGTGGTGGTGCATGTAATGCTTTCCGACACACGAAAATTTTATAAGCTGGAAGATATGTGGAGTGATGCTGTGGCAGAGGAGCATGATGAATAATGTTAAATAATACAAAAGGCGCAACATTTTAATACAATAATTATTAATTAGCAGGAACACAGAGATAATATGTCACAGGAACCATATAATAAAAACGAAAAGAACAATCTTCCCCGGTTTAACGGTCGCAAAGAGGATGATCCGAATCAACCGCCTAAGAAAGGCCCAAGGTTCAGCATCTATTGGATATATGCGATCATTTTTGCTGTATTGATCGGGTTCCAGATATTCGGAGGACCTTTTTCAGCCAATACGGCAAAAACAAACACACTTGAATTTAAAAAAATGCTTGTTGATGGTGACATCGAAAAATATGTCATCGTGGACAACAGGAAAATTGTAAAAGTTTACCTTAAGAAATCCAGCCTGCCCAAGTACAAGGAACAACTGAGCAAAGGCATAACAGGGAAATACAGTGAGGACGGGCCACATATGTCGTTTAAGATCACTGGCGCTGAAACATTCCAGAAGGAAATGGACGATTTCTTTAAAGGCAATCCTACTGCTGAAGTTTCCTATACGGTTGACCCTGAAAGCGACTGGTTCAGCAAGTCTATATCCTTTCTTTTACCAGTCCTGCTTTTCATCGGTCTATGGATACTCCTGATGAGGAAAATGGGCGGCGGTGCCGGCGGCGGCGGCGGCCCCGGTGGTATTTTCAATATTGGTAAATCCAAAGCCACTTTATTCGATAAAGGAACAAAAGTGAATATCACGTTTGCTGATGTAGCCGGCCTGGATGAAGCCAAGGTTGAAGTGATGGAGATCGTTGACTTTTTAAAGAGCCCCAAGAAATATACAGCGCTTGGTGGTAAAATACCCAAAGGCGCATTATTGGTAGGCCCTCCCGGAACCGGTAAAACATTATTGGCAAAAGCAATGGCCGGGGAAGCTCAGGTTCCTTTCTTTAGTCTTAGTGGCTCTGATTTCGTAGAGATGTTTGTGGGTGTTGGTGCCAGCCGGGTAAGGGACCTGTTCAAACAGGCAAGGGAAAAAGCGCCATGTATCATATTCATTGATGAGATAGATGCGATTGGCCGGGCAAGGGGAAAGAATGTAATGATGAGTAATGATGAAAGGGAAAGCACCCTGAACCAGTTACTAGTGGAAATGGATGGTTTTGGAACAGATGTGGGTATTATTGTTCTGGCAGCTACTAACCGCCCGGATGTATTAGATACCGCCTTACTTCGCCCGGGCCGTTTCGACAGGCAGATAACTATTGATAAGCCTGACCTGAAAGGTCGTGAAGCGATCTTTAAAGTACATCTGAAACCAATTAAAATTTCAAAGAAACTCGATATTCATAAACTGGCAGAACAAACGCCTGGTTTTGCCGGGGCCGATATTGCCAATGTATGTAATGAAGCAGCATTAATAGCAGCCCGTAAAGGGAAAGATGCAGTGGAGATGGAAGACTTCCAGGATGCAGTGGACAGGGTGATCGGGGGATTGGAAAAAAAGAACAAGATCATCTCACCGGAAGAAAAAAAGATCATTGCCTATCATGAAGCCGGCCATGCTGTTTGCGGCTGGTATCTTGAACATGCTTATCCCTTATTAAAAGTTACAATAGTACCGAGAGGTACTGCGGCGCTGGGCTACGCACAATACACACCTAAAGAGCAATACCTGTATAATACCGACCAGTTGATTGACCAGATATGCATGACGCTGGGCGGAAGGGCCAGCGAGGATATTTTCTTTGGAAAAATTTCAACCGGGGCTCAGAATGACCTGCAACAGATCACCCGTATCGCTTATGCGATGGTGAGTGTGTATGGCATGAATGATAAAGTTGGGAATATCAGCTTTTATGACCCGCAGCAGGAAAATACTTTTACCAAACCTTATTCTGAAGAAACCTCAAGAATGATCGATGAAGAAGTAAGAAAACTGATTGACACGGCATACCATAAAACAAAAAAACTGCTGACAGAAAAGAAACAGGATGTGGAGAAATTAGCAGAGGCATTGCTGGAAAAAGAAGTTTTATTCCAGAGTGATGTAGAGGCATTAATAGGAAAGCGTCCGTTCGAAGAAAAGAAGGTACTGGAAGTAGAAGAAGGCAAAGCGGCTGAAACAGGTGAGATATCAGCCGGCGTTCCTCCTTATGACAGCGATATTACCAACAAATCATTGCCATAAAACATACAGGCATGAATGTTTCGAACTCAAAAGAAAATATTTTAAAAAAAATACGCAAGGCGTTGAGTCAATCAACGCCTCTTCCTTTTCCGAAAAGCGAAGGAACAGAATCAGTATTTCAACCCCTGCAGCAGGAGCTGGCGGTTGAGTTTGCCGAACAGTTTTCCAAATTGCAGGGAAGATTTATTTATTGTATTAATGAACAGGAGCTTGCCTTCCAACTCAACAGCCTGGTCAAAAAGCAGGATTGGAGTAAAGTATACTGCGTGGAAGATAAATTAATACAACCTGTTTCTTCACAGCTGGCCGACCGGCTTGTAAAAACAGATCTTGCTGGTTGTGATGTATCCATTACCGGTTGCGAATACCTGGTGGCAAGAACCGGCTCCATTGTGTTGAGTGCGGCACAGGAAAGTGGCAGAACGGTAAGTGTATATGCTCCTATTCACATTTGCATTGCCTATACCAATCAGCTGGTTTACGACGTGAAGGGGGCCTTGCAGGGAGTGAAAGAAAAATATGGGGACAAGCTGCCCTCCCTTATCAGTTTTGCAACAGGTCCCAGCCGTACGGCAGATATTGAAAAGACACTGGTCGTGGGAGTACACGGGCCGAAAGAGGTTTATTTGTTCCTGGTGGAATCCTGATAAGCGATTGGAATTTATTGAGTATTTTTAAATATCAATGAGATAACAATGAAAGAAGTTTTTTTTGTGGTTGAAGAAGCATTAGAGGGAGGATTTACAGCAAAAGCACTTGGTGAAAGTATTTTTACTGAAGCTGAGACCATGGAAGAACTTCGTGTAAATGTTAAGGAAGCTGTTGAATGTCATTTTGATGCCGACAAGATGCCCAGGCTGATAAGACTTCATTTTGTTAAAGAAGAAGTTATTGCAGTATGAAGTTGCCGAGAAACATTTCGGCTGATGAACTTGTCAGTTCATTAAAAAAATTCGGATATAGTATTTCCAGGCAAAAAGGCAGTCATATACGTCTGACCACAATATCAAACGGAGAGCATCACCTGACCGTTCCTGACCACAACCCGATCAAACTGGGTACGCTTTCCTCAATAGTAAATGATATAGCTGCACATTTTAAGCTCACAAAAGAAGAAACGGCAAAGAAACTTTTTGGGTAACTGGTTTTGTTTTATCCTGTTTATCTTTATACAATGAAAAATCCCGGCGTATATCACTTATTTGTTTACGGCTCGTTGCGAAGCGGGTTCCAAAGCCCGGCGTATGAATATATCAGCCGCTTTTTTACATTGACCGGTGATGCGAAAGTAAGAGGTAAGCTCTTCGATATGGGCAGTTACCCGGCTGCTGTCCCAACCACCGATGATATTTTTATTGCCGGCGAATTATACATTATAAAAGATGAATCCGAATTCTCCTGGGCCATCGGGCAGTTAGATGACTATGAAGGAGTGAATGTAGAGTCAGATGAAGTGCAACTGTACCGCAGGGAGCTTTCAGACGTAATTGTAGGAGACCAAAAAATTACTGCCTGGATGTATTGGTACAACCAGGATGTGAGCGGCAGGCCCGAAATCGTTTCGGGAGATGTTATTGAATATTTGAAAAATAAATAACCTACCGAACCTTTCCCATTTTTTTGTGTCAAAAAAAATCTACTTCATTTCCGATTTTCATCTTGGTGCACCGGACTATGCATCAAGTCTTCAACGGGAAAAAATAATTGTTGAGTTCCTCAGTGAGATAAAGAATGATGCTGCCGAGATATTCCTTGTCGGGGATATGTTTGATTTCTGGTATGAATACAGAAAAGTAGTGCCCAAAGGGTTTGTACGGATATTAGGAAAGTTGGCAGAATTGTCTGATGCAGGTATCCCGATGCATTTTTTTGTAGGCAATCATGATATGTGGATGAAGGATTATTTTCAAAAAGAACTGAATATTCCTGTTTATTTTCACCCGGTAGAATTTGAACGGGGTGGCAAAAAGTTTTTAATAGGTCATGGTGACGGCCTGGGCCCGGGAGATCATGGCTATAAGCGGTTGAAAAAGATATTCCGTAACCCGGTTTGTAAATGGCTCTTCGGCATATTGCCACCCATGGTGGGAATGGGCCTGGCTAATTACCTGAGCCGCAGGAGCCGGGTAAAAACAGGTACTTCCGAAGAGGTTTTTTTGGGAGAAGACAAGGAATGGCTCATTGTTTATTGTAAAGAAGTGCTGCAAAAAGAATATTTTGATTTTTTTGTCTTTGGGCATAGACACTTAGCGATCGATTTTCGTCTGAATGATAGCAGCAGGTACATTAACCTGGGCGATTGGATACGTTATTATACCTATGCGGTATTTGACGGAGGCTTATTAGAGTTGAAATCATACAGAGGCAATGATGATAAAATTATCCGGAAAAGGTGAATAGAAAACTGAATATAGTACTGTTGTTTTTTTTACTGGCAGGTTCTGTAAAAGGACAGGCCGATACTTCATTTAAGCTCATCAAAACGATCAGCGGGGATATTATTGCTTTTACGGCAGATAATTTAGATAATATATACCTGCTCAACAGTACCAACCAAATCAAGAAGCTAAACGCAAACGGTGATTCTGTAGCCGTTTTTAATAATGTAAAGAAATACGGACAAGCCAGCCTTATTGATGTTTCTAACCCGATGAGGGTCCTGTTATATTATAAAGATTTTGCCACCATCGTCATATTAGATCGTTTCCTGAATATCCGCAGTACTATCGATCTGCGCAGGCAGAATATTCTGCAGGTAAGGGCTATCTGCCAGTCATATGATAATAAAATATGGGTGTACGATGAATTTGAAAGCAAGCTGAAAAAGATTGACGAAGATGGAACCCTGTTGTTTGAAACATCTGACTTTCGCCAATTATTCGGAACGGCCCCATTACCCCAGCGGATATTTGACCAGGACCTCTATGTCTATCTCTATGATTCTGCACAGTCCGTTTTTGTTTTTGATTATTACGGCGCACTAAAGAATAAGATACAAATCGCAGGCTGGCAGAATTTTAAAGTGACTGGGAAGTATATATTCGGCTCCGGTAACAACACTTTATACCGTTACGATATCAAAACTTTCCGGACCGATGAATGGAAGCTGCCGGATGAAATAGCGAGGGCAAAAGCTTTTAACTTTTCCGGTAACCGCATATATGCTTTACGAAAAGATAGCCTTGATATTTTCAACTTCCGCTGACAAAGGCTTCCGGGTATTCGGTATTTTTACCTTTCAAACGGTGTTATTCCATGAATGATTTTTTTGAAACGGTATGGCTGGACAATCCTGTCAAAAATTACCTCAGGGTTTTGGCGGTCATTTTTTTCGTTCTCCTTTTCAAACGCTATATCTCCCGGTATTTTGCCGGTTTATTATTCCGGATATTTAGCACTATCTGGAAGGATCTTGACAAAAAAGCGTTTATAAACCTGGTGGTAAAGCCACTGGGTATGTTCTTATTCATGCTGATTTCAATAATTGCCTTACACAAGCTCAACTTTCCCCGGGAAGATCCGTCTGCAGACAGGACTGAACTGGAAAACTGGATCGCATCGGTACTGAATACTGACCTGTACGGTTATAGTATGAGGGATATCTTTCGTACTACGGGTACTATAATTCTTATTATATCTTTTATCCGGTTGCTGATGCGGATGATAGAGTTTATTTCTTTTATTTTAGAACGCAGGGCTCACCAGACACCCGGTATGGCGGATAATCAGCTGGTGGTTTTCTTCCGTGATTTTTTTAAAGCCGTAATTAGCATCTTTGGTTTTTTGATGTTGTTGAAATTCGCATTTGGCTTTAATATCAGCAGCGTACTGACAGGACTAAGCATTGTGGGTGCAGCTATCGCCCTTGCCCTGCGGGAAAGCCTGGAAAACCTGATCGCTTCTTTCATCATCTTTTTTGACAAGCCATTTACTCTCGGCGACCTGGTAAAAGTGCAGAATATTACCGGCCATGTAGAAAAGATCGGGTTGCGAAGTACAAGGATAAGGACCGATCAGAAAACATTTGTTACGGTACCTAATAAGCAAATGGTGGACAGTATACTTGATAACCTTACGCTGCGTACACAACTGAAGGGGGAGCTTCGTTTGCAAATAGACTTGTCGGCTACTTCATCAGAACTTGAGCAGTTAGTTAGCAGGGTAAAAAAAATATTAGAACATAAATCCGTGGAGAGCTTTACTGTATCACTGAATGATATTGCGGCAAATGCTTTCCTGGTGAATGCCGATTATTTCACCGGCCCGCTGACCCACCTTGAATACCTGGGCGTAAAAGAAGAAATAAACCTGCAGGTATTAAAACTGCTGGAAGAGCTGAGGATCGAAATGGCAGGAGCCAGTACAGATATCCGGATAGAAGGAGCTATTAACGGGAAGCAGGACTTACAGCGTTAATGATCTCTGCCAGTTCTTTATCAAACAACCCGTATTTTCCATATTCTATTACACGACCAATTTCCTTTCCATTTTTCATTATAATGATCGTAGGAACAAGCGTGACATTCATCGCTTCCGATAAGTACCCCAGTGTTTTTTTGTTGCGGTCAGTTCCGATCAGCGATATTTTATTACCCGGGTAACCTGCTGCATCCAGCAGGCTGAAAAGTTTAGGGATGATGAAATGAGAATCTTCGCACCAGGTACCCATAAAAGCAACGATTTGCAGGGAGTCGCTGTTTTTTTTCAGCGCCGTTACGGCATCAGCGTTGGGTAAATAAGCTTTAAAGTTGGCAGCATACCATTTATTATAAAAGGAAGTATCCTTTTCCAGCACTTCCCGTGAAAGGATCCCTTTAAATATTTTACCGCCATCCCTGTCCGGCGAAATCTCGTATTGATTTTGGGCGAAAATAGTGGCCGGGACAATGAGAATAGCAAAGAATGATCGGAGTACTATTTTTTTTATCATACTGGTGTAAATATAAAATCAAGTTACCTGAAGATGCAACGATTGTTGTTAAAGTTGTATTGCATTTAATGAATTGCAGGAAATAATTGAATTTGTTAATGAAGGGATGAGTGCTGGTGGTACTGTTGGAAAAAGGATCGTGTACCGATCATCAGAGGGTTGCTTTTAATTCGAGGAAAAATGATTTTATTTTTTCCAGCGACTGCATCATGGCGAATTTTTCTTCGGCGTTCTTATTTTTTTTGAGATAATCCTTAGCACCTTCGATCGTGAACTTGCGGCGGCGCAGCAGGTCGTAGATCATGACGAGGTTCTTGACATCAACAGGGCGGAAAAAACGATCACCTTTACGGTTCTTTCTTGGCTGCAGGATATCAAATTCTGTTTCCCAGTAACGTATCAGCGATTGGTTTTCCCTGAACATCGTGGCTACTTCGCCGATGGAATAATATTGTTTTTTAAAAAGCTCTTCATCAGCGGGGATGTTGATGAGATCAGAAGCAAGGCCTGCATCCTTTAATGAACGACGGCCTCTTGGAGAACCTTGTTTTTTAGCGGCAATGGGAACAGCCGGTGTAATGGATTCCAGTTTTTCTTTTTTCTCAGGTACTGCAGCGACCGCTAACTCCTGGGAAGGAACCATGGGCTCTCCTGCGGAATTGAATTCAAAAGTTATTTGTGCCAGCGGTTTAGTCATAGCTTATCGTATCAAAGATACGGATGATGTGAACAGCGTGGCAATAGCAATGTTAATGTGTGGAAAAGTAAATGCAGGAAAGCTATGAGCTTTTAGCTGTGAGCTGTGAGGGACCCGAAGCTCATAGCTTCTGCTAATCCAGGCTCTGGTTGGATGCCGCCGCTTGTTTTAACAGGCGGTCAAATTGCTCAGGTGTAAGATCGTTATAGAAGAAATAAACAGGATCTATTCTTTGGTTATACTTATGTACTTCATAGTGACAGTGTGGCCCGGTTGATTTACCTGTGCTGCCTACCCAACCGATCACTTCACCCCGCTTTACCGCCTGGCCCGATCTTGCTTTTACCCTTACCATGTGGCCGTATAATGTTTCATAGCCATAGCCATGATTGACGACAACATGATTGCCATAACCATTACCGGTATTGCCGGCAGTTTTTACTGTTCCATCAGCCGTGGCATATATCGGCGTTCCCTGCGGCGCTGCAAAATCAAGACCGGCATGCATCTTCACCGTTTTGTAGATCGGGTCGATACGATGACCAAAGCCGGAAGCAATGCGGTTAAGATCTTTATTACTGACAGGCTGGATAGCAGGCGTATGCGCTAACAATTTTTCTTTATTGTTAAGCAGTTTATCAATTTCAGTATAAGAAGCCTGTTGTATTTTAATGCGGCTGCTGAGGTTACTTAAGGTAGTAACAATAGAGGTTACCAGCTCTTTATCCTTCATTTTTTCTATGCTTGCTATTTCGATCTGTTCTTCCAGGACTTTTGCCCTGGCACTGTCGGGAATAGGATTAGCTTCAAAAATAGAACGGTAAACAACGTTGTCTCTTTTTTCCAGTTCGGCCAGTTTTAGCTCCACATCTTCTACCTTATCCTTCAGGTCGCGGTAGTTGTCTTTCAGCAATTCGTTCTGGATACCCAGCAATTTTTCGTTGGGGGAGCCTACAAAGCGGAAAGCGATAAAGGAAATGAACATGGCGGTGACAAAGGCAGCGGCCAAAAACCCGAAAATGCGCAGGATCTTTATGCGAAGCGGGGTTTCCAGCTTTTCATAACGAAGCGTGTTGGTGTTATAATAGTATTTGATCTTTTTCATAAACCCAAATCCCCGGCGGGGACGTTGGTGAGGATGTTGTGATTGTGGCCTGTGTTCTGGTCTGCCGGACAAACATTCTTAATCATTACCTTTGCCGACCTTTACAGGGTTGACAAATATAGGTTCTAATACAGCAAAAATCAACCCATTTACAAGGCCTGGTATGATGAATAGCGCAGATATACGAAAAAAATTTCTGGATTTTTTCCATTCCAAAGGGCATGTGATAGTGCCTTCGGCGCCGATCGTGGTAAAAAATGACCCCACCCTGATGTTTACCAATGCCGGGATGAACCAGTTTAAGGATTATTTCCTGGGAAATCAAAAAGCCCCGCACTCAAGGGTGGTGGATACGCAAAAATGCCTGCGGGTAAGCGGCAAACATAATGATCTGGAGGAAGTAGGGGTAGACACTTACCATCACACCATGTTCGAAATGCTGGGCAACTGGAGTTTTGGTGACGCCGGATCGGAGTCCGGTGCAGGCTACTTCAAAAAAGAGGCCATTGCCTGGAGTTGGGAATTGCTGACAGATGTATATAAACTGGAAAAGGACAGGTTATATGTTACCATTTTTGAAGGTGATAAAAAGGAAGGCTTACCGAAAGATGAAGAGGCTTATGCTGAATGGAAAAAAGTAATTAAAGAAGACAGGATATTACTAGGGAATAAAAAAGACAATTTCTGGGAAATGGGAGACACCGGCCCCTGTGGTCCCTGCACGGAGATACATGTGGATTGCCGCACCGATGAAGAAAGAAACGCAGTGGATGGAAAAACATTGGTGAACAATGATCACCCGCAGGTGATAGAAATATGGAATAATGTGTTCATCCAGTTCAACCGTTTAAAGGATGGAAGTCTTGAACCATTGCCGGCCAAACATGTGGATACTGGAATGGGCCTCGAAAGGCTGGTGAGGGTATTACAGCAAAAAACTTCAAATTACGATACGGATATTTTTACCGGAACCATTGCTGAGGCTGAAAAGATAACGGGCAGGAAATATGATTACAGTGACAGCAAACAGGCCATTGCTTTCAGGGTAATTGCTGACCATATACGTGCAATCAGTTTTACCATTGCTGATGGACAGCTCCCATCTAATACCGGAGCGGGATATGTGATAAGAAGAATTCTTCGCCGGGCTGTGCGTTATTATTATTCTTACCTGGATTATAAGCAGCCGTTGCTGAATCAACTGGTACCTGTATTGGCAAAACAATTTGAAAAGGTGTTTCCTGAATTACAGAAGCAGGTTGATTTTGTAAGTAAGGTGGTGAAGGAAGAAGAAGATGCTTTTTTGAGAACATTGGAAAAAGGTTTAAAAAGAATTGATGAGATAATTACATTTTCATCCACATCAACGACTGCAACAATAAAAGGAGAGGATGCCTTTGAATTATATGATACTTACGGATTTCCTATCGACCTGACAAGGCTGATCGCAGTGGAAAATAAACTCAGTATTGATGAGAAAGGTTTTGAGGCTGCTATGCAGCAACAAAAAGACCGTTCCCGTGCCGCTACGACAGTTGATACGGAAGACTGGGTTGTATTAAAAGAGGGCTCAAACAAGTTTGTCGGATATGATTCATTAGAAACAAAAGCTGAAGTTTTAAAATACAGGAAGATAAAAGCCAAAGGCAAAGAAGCATATCAATTTGTATTAGGCACCACCCCATTCTATGCTGAGAGCGGCGGGCAGGTAGGTGATACCGGTGTGCTGGTCTTTGGAGATGAAACGATCAGTATAACAGATACTAAAAAGGACAATGACCTGGTCATTCATTTTGCGGACAAACTGCCCTGGCAGGTAACCGGAACCGTTATTGCCAAAGTGGATGCTGACAGAAGAAAGAATATTGCCTTACACCATTCGGCCACGCACCTTCTTCATGCAGCGTTAAGAAATGTATTAGGCAACCATGTAGCTCAAAAAGGTTCATTGGTCAATGATGAACATCTTCGTTTCGATTTTTCTCATTTCTCCAAAGTAACAGATGAAGAAATAACCAGGATAGAAGCATTGGTGAATGAAAAGATAAGAGAAAATATTCCTGTTGTCATCAATGAAATGCCAAAGGAGGAGGCCATGAAGCTGGGCGCTATGGCTTTGTTCGGCGAAAAATATGGTGATGTGGTAAGAGTGGTCATCATTGACCCCAACTATTCCGTTGAGCTTTGCGGGGGTACACATATTGGATCAACAGGTGAATTAGGGATGTTTAAGATCACCGGCGAATCCGCTGTCGCTGCCGGCGTTCGCCGGGTAGAAGCCATTTGCGGTAAACAGGCGGAGGATCATATCAATGAGCAGCTAGGTTTGCTTCGTTCTGTTCGTGAATCGCTGAAGAATCCCAAAGACATTCAGAAAGCAGTTGAAAGCCTTTCGGAAGAGAATGCGGAGCTCAAAAAGAAATTAGATCATGCAGAGAACAGGATGCTCGTAGGTGTCCGTAATGAATTGCTGCAGAAAGATGAGATCATCAATGGAGTAAATTTCATTGGTGATATAGTAGAAGTAGGTAATGCTGATGCGCTCAAAAAACTTTGCTTTGACCTGAAGAATCATTTACGTGATCATGTCGCTGTTTTGTGTGCTAATATTGGAGGCAAGCCTTTTGTTGCTGTCAGCATTGCTGATACGGTAGTGGCTGCCAAAAACCTGGATGCCGGAAAGATCATCAAAGAAAATGTAGCGCCGTTGATCAAAGGTGGCGGTGGCGGGCAAAAGACATTGGCTACAGCAGGAGGACAGGATGCAGGTAATCTTAATAAAGTAATTGAAGCAGTAAAGGAAATTCTTCAGGAGAAATTATAATTTCTTGGAGGTTTGGGTTCTTTACTTTTTTCTTTTTTTCTTGGCCAGGGACGCCGTCTTGTTTCTGTATATACCCAGATGCAAACAGCTATTGCTATAACGCAAATAACTATAGCAATTATAGCTAAGATCTTGACCATAAGCAGGCGGGTAGTGGTGGTTGCTTGTCCACTTCAAAAATGCACATTTATTTCCTATTCCCAATGAAGAGAGGCTTAGTAAAACTACTATCAGAACGATATTATTTTTAAGGATGAATGTGGTAATAGAAACCAATCGTTTATTGTTGCGGACATTTACTATTGAAGATGCCGGGTTGATATATGATCTGAATAAAGATCCCGAAGTGACACGTTATACTCACGACCCGGTAACTGATATGGAACATGCGAAACAGGTATTGGAAAGAACGATCATCCCTCAGTATGCTTTATACAATCATGGCCGCTGGGCAGTACATATAAAACAAGGTCTTGAATTCATCGGCTGGTGTGGTTTGAAGTTCAGACCTGAAATGAAAGAGACAGACCTGGGCTACCGTTTCAAACAATCATCCTGGGGAAAAGGATATGCGACCGAAGCAGCTTTTGCCAGCATAAATTATGGCTTTCAAAAGCTGAACCTGACCAGGATCGTGGGTCGGGCGGAGCCGGGAAACATAGGCTCATGGCGGGTCTTGGAAAAATGCGGGATGAAATATATTGGCGATGAGCGGGTGGATGGTCACCCGGCAAGAACCTATGAACTGGTTAACCCGTTTATCCGTTGAAAAGCCCATTCACCCCTTTAAGGCATTTAACATTTCCGAAACATTTCGTATTTAGAAAAATGTCGTTATATTTGAACTACGAAATTTAACGTAGACATTATAAAAACTTAAACTGTATGAAACAAATAGTCAGAAAACCTTTGTTG
>DATDIX010000117.1:0-3203 GCA_036520835.1 Chitinophagaceae bacterium
TTACGGATGTCAATGATGACACCTGCCGCATTGCGCTGTTGTATTTCACTGAATGAACGGTGGAGAAATACGGAAAATGAATCACGCAGCGAACCATTCATCGTGTTGAACCCGATCAATGCGATATTATTTTCCAGGAACCGCAGGGAGAAAGGTTGAAAAGAACTGGTCTCAGCAGATAGTATCCTGCTGATACTGTCCGCCTGTTGCCGGGTATAGCCATCGGTGGTGAACAGCAGGGTATCATTGTTCACAATGGCTTTGATCGTAAAAGGGCTTACGATGCCATCCATGTACAGGAGCTTACGGATATTATTTTTTACCATCAGCTTTTTCCATGGCTCAAGTCCCCCGTAAAAACCGGCATATTTATTATAGAGCTGCTCAACGGGTACATTATTCACCGCGATGATACGGCTCAATGGAGGAAGTTTATTACTACTGCTCAGGTCACGTTGCACGGTAAAGCCGCCGTTTTCTATATCCTGCAGCAGGTAGGGAAAACGTATACAATGGTAGGCATACATACTATCACTTACCCGGCTGGTGGCAAAGCCCAAATGTCCTTCATTCAATGAGCCGATAAGCCTGCTGACAGCGAAGCTTGCCTCAAAGTGGGTAACACTGTCGGGCAGTTGCGCCAGTAAATCTTTCTGCAGTTGCTGCAAAGCTTCTTTGGTGATAGCATGATAGGGATTTACATGGCTTTCCTCCATGATCGTTTGCCAAAGCTGCATATCTTTTGCCAACAGGCCCTTTGGTATTCTTGCTGATGCAAAACCTTCAGGGGGCTGGGAATAATACAATACCCTGCCCTGTGCACTGGCTGTAATACCTGTGCAGCAAAGCATGAATGCAAGGATGAATTTTATAAAAGGAGTATGGAGAGATTTCATAACGTTCCTGCTCTGTTTCCACAAAGTTTCGGTGTTTTTTTACAAACTAAAAACAGGGAAGGCAGGAATTGAGGAGATCGGGGAATAAATTGTATAATTGTTTTTGTTGCCGACTGCGATGTGATTTGCTATTAAAACCTGTTCCGGCGTTTACCGGGATCATCACTTAGCTTACCTCATTTGCCAATTTATGTATAAAGCCCCTCATGAAACAGGAAAAACTATATTTGATAGTGCAAAAGTTAATAGCAATACAGGGATAGGACAACCCGGGTCATAATGCTGTCTTGCAACCGGGCAGTTTTCCGTTATTGTGGGGTAAGTGATCAAAAGAATATCATCCACTGCAGGAAAAAAATGAGCGATGCGAAGCAGGCTTAAAATTAAACTAAAGAAACTGCCGGTAATTATCATTGCCTGGACACTGGCCGGGTTCCTGATCTCCTTTTACGATTTTTTATTACTGAATTCTGACCGTTCCGGGGGTTATGGAACTGACTACAGTTTCGGGTTTTCCCTGGTAGTCAACCTTACTTCCGCTTTTACGGCCTCAGTCATCGGGGGTATTTTCTTCCTGTTTTATGTAAATGAAAAATACCGGGAAAGGTCATATGGGTTTTCCATGCTGATGGTCGTTTTCGTTTTCCTGGTAACTTCTGTATTGATCATTGCAGTGCTGGCATTTGGCATTGGCATGTATGAAAGCGGGAAATCACTGACGGATTCGGAAACGATCCGGCTGGCAAAAAAAACGATGTTCAATACTGTGCAGTTGAAAAGCCTGCTTGCCTGGGTTTTTATAGTGGCCCTTACACAACTGATGCTGAGCATTGATTTTAAATTCGGCCAGAGAGCCCTCTGGCATTTTATCACCGGCAAATACCGTATGCCGAAAAAGGAAAAGCGTGTTTTCATGTTCCTGGATATAAATTCCTCAACGGCGATCGCTGAACAACTGGGGGATGAAAAATATCATCAATTGCTGAAGCGTTTTTTCTCCGATATAACGAACCCGGTGCTGGATAACCGGGGAGAAATTTACCAGTATGCAGGCGATGAGGTCATTGTTTCGTGGCCTTATGAGCAGGGGATTGAACATTCTAATTGCATCCGGAGTTTCTTTGATGTAAAAAAGGAAATTGAAGGGAACAGGGAAATATATCTTTCTTCTTACGGACTGGTTCCCACCTTTAAAGCCGGCATGCATGCCGGCACCGTAATTGCAGGCGAGATCGGCGTTATAAAAAGAGATATTACCTATTCAGGCGATGTGCTGAATACTACTTCACGAATTTTAAATATGTGCGGGGAATTAAAAACGAGTATACTTGTTTCCGGGGAACTTGCACGGGAATTACCTGTAATGGATCAATTTACTTTCAGGCCGGTGGGGATAGTTCAGTTGCGGGGCAAGGGAAAAGATATTGACCTGGTAACGGTGGAGCAAGTGAGTAAATAAAAACAGCAGAGATACAGTTGCCATTTGTTCAATAGTACCGAAGCAGGCTATAAAATAAAGAATGATAAAAGCGATCCATTTCCCCACTGCACTGACCGGTCAAGGACTGGATGATTACCTGGCAAAAGGCTGGTTCCGTATGGGGCAAACTATTTTCACCACAGACCTGCTTCCTGTCAATGATACTATATACCCGGTGTACTGGCTTCGGTATGTATTGTCAAAAGTTCGCTTTGGAAAAAAACAGGAACGCTTGCTCACTGTCAACAAAGAGTTTTCTGTTACTATCAAACCATTTGTTCTTTCTGAAGAGCTGGAATTTCTCTATGCATGCTACCTTGCTATTATTGATTTTGATGCGCCGCCAACCGTAGAAAGTTTTCTTTTGGATGGGGAAGGTAATAGCATCTATGATACACAGTTGATCGAGATAAGGGATGCAGGCCGCCTCGTCGCTGCCGGGATATTTGATAACGGTGAAACCAGTATCGCCGGTATCATGAATTTTTATGATCCCGGTTATAAAACAAAAAGCCTGGGAAAATGGCTGATGCTGCTGAAGATCAATTATGCTATTGAAAAAGGCAAATTGTTTTATTACCCCGGTTATATCGCCGGTGGGTTTTCAAAATTTGATTACAAACTTTTTCCAGGTCCGGCTGCGGCGGAGATCTTTGATTCAAGGCAGGAGCAATGGATAGCTTACGACAGATCCTCCCTGCCGCCGGTCACTTTCGATGCAGATGAATATTTTCCCGGCTAAGTTTAGCATCATGGCGCAGGTATTAAGAGGACCGTCACCAGGTCATCTCCCGGTATAGTAAAAGAAATTATCTTCACCTTAATGG
>DATDIX010000118.1:0-7106 GCA_036520835.1 Chitinophagaceae bacterium
ACTTAACAGTAGCCGGTCGATAACGCCTGGCTGGAAGACTGAAACAAAAAAAGAAGACAGGTCTCCATTGTAGATAGCTGTACTGGTATTGTCTTTTAAATCATAACTGGCCACGGGTATGGTTTTCAGGTTATCGTTTCGTTTGTAGATACATATCTTTATCTTCTCGCCGGTATTATTTATAAACTCGGTATTCTTTCTCGAGGATTTTCTTTCGGCGGAGAATTTGGATTCTTTTCCGCTCATGACCAGGTTGCCGCTTACATTTTTCTGGGTAAACAGCAGTTTATCAAGAATAGCCGGCTTGAATATCTTAACATTATACACCCCGTTTTTGTAATTCTTTGAATCACCGGGCTTGATGTTAAATGAAGTTAGCCCGACAGCCATGACCTCATCTCCGGGGTTATATAATATCACCTTTACTTCAAGGTTGCTGTTATTGGTAAATGTAATGTTGGCTGGGGCAATATTCTTGATGCCGAGTGTGTAATAGGATCTGTCCTGTGCCTGTATATTATCTGGTATGCAGGCGTACAGAACAATTAACAGTATTGCTGCAAGGGAATTAATTCTTTTCATCTTGTTATTTATTTAAAATACCAGGTAATAAGAATATTGATCAGCCTGAAGGAGCGGAATACAAATGTAAGGTAGAGAAAATCGGAATTGTAAAGTCCAAATTCTGAAGTGGTTTGCCCTTTCCCCGGGGCAGGTGTTCGACCCTTGGGGAAAAAGAGAATTCTTTAAAGAGGCTGTTAATCAGAGTTCATGCAATAAAGTTGGTAACTTACCTAACAAATAATAATTATGCGCCCCCTGTTTTTGATAACCCTCTTCTTAAATGGGTTCATGACACCTGTTCTGTCTCAAACAGCAAGACCCAATATCATTTACATTATGGCTGATGACCTGGGATATGCCGACCTGAGTAGCTATGGCCGGAAAGATTACCAAACACCACAACTCGATAAACTGGCCGGGCAGGGTGTGAAATTTATGAATGCGTATGCAGCAGCGGCGCTTTGTACACCGACCCGTACGGCTTTTATGACCGGCCGTTACCCGGCCCGTACACGGGTAGGTTTGATGGAGCCGCTCAGGGGAAGTTATAAAGACAGTATTGTTGGACTTACCCCTGATCATACTTCCGTTGCCACGTTGTTGAAGAAAAGCGGTTACGAAACCTGTCTCGTTGGTAAATGGCATTTGGGTTATGGTCCAAAGTATAGTCCTAATAAAAATGGGTTTGATTATTTTTTTGGCTTTCATGCCGGCGGTACAGATTACTACTCACACGCTAACCGGAAAGGCGAAGGCGATCTGTATGAAAATGAAAACCCGGTGAAGAAGGAGGGTTACCTGACTGATATATGGACGGAGAAGGCGGTGGAGATAATAAAGAAAAAACATGAAAAGCCTTTTTTCCTGAGCATGATGTTCAATGCGCCGCACTGGCCATTGCAGGCGCCTGGTGATGGCAAGTACCCGGATAGTCTGGATTGGATCACCGGGGGGAAAAAAGAAAAGTTCGTTGCCATGATGAAAAGCCTCGATGAGTCGGTCGGAAAAATCATGCAGGCAATAGATGATGAAAACATAGCTGCCAATACCCTGGTTATTTTTACCAGCGATAATGGCGGAGAAAGATATTCTGATATGGGAATCTATTCCGGCAGGAAGGCGCAATTATGGGAAGGAGGTATCCGGGAACCGGCCTTTGTAAGATGGCCGGGTATTATTCCTGCCAATACGGTAACACAACAGGTAGCTATTACGATGGATTGGACAGCTACTATCCTTGCCGTGGCAAATGTAAAAGCCGACCCCGCTTTTCCATTGGATGGAATAAACCTGTTGCCTGTTTGTACAGGGAAGGAAAAGATTGTTGACCGGACATTTTACTGGCGCCTTTTTCAGTCAACAAAACAAAAAGCCATTCGTGATGGTAACTGGAAATACCTGCAAACGGAGAAAGGTGAATTTCTTTTTCAGCTGGTGGATGACCCGGGAGAGAAGAATGATTTGAAAGAAAAAAATTCACCTGTTTTTGACAGGTTAAAAAAGAAATACAGTGAGTGGGAGAAGGATGTGTTGATACCTGTGGAATTGTGACTTTTTAATTGCTTCTCAGAAGAATATAACGATCTCATAAAATAAGCTGTTATGAAATTTTCATTCCTGCTAATTAGCTTCTTACTTTTTACTTCGACCTTATTTGCGCAGAATGATAAGTCAACCGGCAAGATCCCCATCCTAATCCGCAGCGATGATATCGGTATGTGCCACGCTGTGAATATGGCGGCCAAAGCCGTGCTGGAGACCGGCATGCCTGTTTCGATGTCGGTGATGGTTCCCTGTCCCTGGTTTACCGAAGCAGTGGCATTACTGAAACAATATTCAAATGTTTCCATCGGCATACACCTGGTGCTTAATTCCGAATGGAAGAATTACCGCTGGGGACCCGTGTCAGGTGTACAGGCTGTTCCCACGTTAGTTGATTCATTCGGACATTTTTTCCCTTCCCGCAGCAAGCTCTTTGGTAATAATCCAAAACTCAGTGAAATAGAAACAGAACTTCGTGCACAGATCGAAAAAGCGCTGCGGGCAGGATTGAAGATCGATTACCTGGATTATCACATGGGCGCAGCTATGCAAACCATGGAAACAAGAGCTATTGTCGAAAAACTCGCAGCGGAATATAAACTGGCCATCTCAAGATACTATGACGAAGTGGATGTAGAAGGAGGGTACACGGCCCCGGTAGCCAATAAACTGGATACATTGATGGTAAAGCTGAGATCGCTGCAACCCGGCGGAACCAAATTGTTCGTCTTTCACATCGGGCTCGACAATGAAGAAATGAGTGCGATGGAAGACCTCAACCCAACAGGACCGAAAGAGATGAGCAAACACCGTAATGCTGAATTCAATGCATTGGTGTCCCCGCAATTCCAGCAACTCCTGCATGATCCGAAATACCGGCTGGTCAATTATCGCATGCTGAATGAAGAAAAAGGATTGAAAACTATGAAAAGACCGGGAACAAATTAAGTGGTGTAAACGGCTGGGCAGAAATTTTCAGGCCCTGGTTATTCCTTGTCCGGTATTGATTCAGTTTGTATGTATTTGCAGGTATAAAGAACACTACCTGCGTCATATAATGTTGGAATTTCAGAAGTAAAATTGTTAACTTTAATAGGATTTTATTCCTGGTTACAACAGCCCCATTTTCGAAAAGGTTAGAATATCTGGTATAGACCCTGGAAACAAAAGGAGATCGTTTTTTCTAAAGAGTTGATAAAATAATTTCCTGCTTTGACCAATATTAGCCCCACCGTTTCGTTCCGGTTTTAAGATCCTCTTCTGGTTGAAAAACAATTGCAGCTTTATTGATGAGCTGTAAGCCTGGCTATCTGTTATATTATTGACACCCGGATAAAACAGGATAATCATCAATTGAATTGAATACTTTTAAATTAACCTTTTATGAAAAATTCTGTATTTGTTTTATTAGCAAGCTTATTTATGTTTCAGCTTAATGCCCAACTTACCATTAAACCCGGTATCGGGCTAAACGTTACTGATTATTCAAAAGATCCCTGGACAGGAGAGGCAAAAGCAAAAACCGGCTGGCAAATAGGTGGTACTGTAGCATTTGGGAAAAGGCTATATTTTGAAACAGGTTTGTTTTATGTTGGAAAATCTACCGAGGTTACCGATTTCACTATGCAGCCAAATAGTATTGAAGCTAAATTAAACGGGATCAGGCTTCCCATCGGCGCAGGTCTTGGTATACTTGGCAATGCAAAAACAATGTTGCATATACGGGCTATGGGAGGATTATCCGGCTTTGTTATTACTTCAGTAAGTGATGACATTAACGAGGAAGGATTGAATAAGACCAGCTGGGGTGTATATGCAGGCGCAGGGGTTGACTTCTGGAAATTCTATATTGATCTGTCCTATGAGTGGTCAGTCACGAATATAAATAAAGATGTTTCGCAGGTGGATCTGGGCAAAACCAGGTCGTTATTTCTTACCGGGGGATTGCGCATCAAGTTTTAGTGAAGCGATACCGGGTAATCAACAGGGGATTCCAGATGTCCGAAGGCCAGACGTCATCATTTATTCTTTCTTGGTTATTATTTTTTATCCTTTCTATTAAAATATCCCAAACCTGATACCTGTTTCTGCAAGGATCATTGATGTCTTTGACTTTTTGGGGTCTAAAATTATTTGCGTGTTTTGAATAGCAGGGCGACCGTAATATTTTACACTGCTCCCATATAAATAAGAACCTTTAAACAAAAGAGCTGTCTTTTTATTCTTTCCAAGGGGTATCTCAATTCCCAGTCCCGTACCGGCTCTGAAGGAACAACCGGTATGTGTATCCGAATACTCATATTTTGCCACGTTACTATTGGTAATAGGATTATAAAAAAGATCCCGGGTAATAGTTGCGGTGGTTAAAAATATATTCACACCAAGGCTGACATCAATATAAACATTCCATGAATTATCCACATTAAGCAGATCAGCCCTGAACAGGGTTGCCAGTGTAATAATATGATTCCATGATGCTACATGGAAAGTGTTGTACTCATTGTTATAGACGCCTGTATAATTGTCCTGGTCACCGCTTACCTGCATTATGCCTAATTCCCCGCCAATACTCAATGCAGATCTTTCTTTTAATTGATGTACAACTCCAAAAAGTAATCCGCTGGCTGTAACGGGGTATTTTTCTTTATACTCACCCTGCGGAAAACTCAACTGTAAACTGAGCGTAGCTTTATTCGTTTGCGCATTAGCGCCGGTTGCCAAAAGAAAAGCCAGGTATGAAAAGATAAGACAACGCACCATAAGGATCAGTTCCAAGTTAATCCTATTTAGCCGGAGGGGCAAATCCGGGGGCACATCCACCAGGTATTGATGTAAATAAAAAGGATCGCCTGAGCGATCCCCGTTTTCTCATGGCACCTAACGCTACTACTTATCAAAAGCAGTAATTTTTACTTTCTTGCCGTTTACTTTTAAACTACGCCCGTTATTTTCCAGTACTTTGTCCTGTTTTGCCTCATCCGCTAAAAGGTTGTCAAGGTATTTAGCCACCGTGGCATCTGAAATAGTCACTTCCTTTCCATCATACAGCGCTTCTGAAATATAAGAGTTCAGGATATTGGCAACATTACTCCTGAATAATTGCGGCGTGCCATAAATATCACAGCCGATGATCCTGTCGCCGGTAACAGCCAGTACGCCGACAATCGTAGAGTCGGCCATAATCACCTTTGTAAATGCATCTTTATATTCTTTTACTTCCTTGTTATAGGCAGTTGACTGGGTAACGGCAGTATAAGTACCTGTACTGGTGTTAGTGCCGTATGCCGTATTAATAGAAGCCACTTTATTCCAAACCTGCCCCTGGCTTTTTTCCTTTACAATTGATTTTCTTACTGAATTATTAATATTACTGTGGTATGCGCTGAAGTTGCCACCGGTATTTCCTGCAGACCACCTGCCATGCTCTACACAATACACGGAAAGCGAAATGGTTTGCTGCGGCAAAAGAAGGGTGTCTTTTTCGATCACCCTGTCTTGTTTGCCCCCCTTCACTATATCACCCATCGCTATTATAATGGTGTCTTTGGATGTATTGCTGAAACGAAGTGTATTAACTGACCCGCCGGAACCCAGTTCCTGTACCCTGATCTTGGATTGGTTAATGGCAGTTTCCAGTGTAGTATATTTTCCCATACCGGCAAATTCTTTATATAAGGAGGGTTTGGCTTTTATATAATACAGTTTGACCTTTTTGTGCAGGGTGGAAAAACCTGCTTTGGCCACCTGCGAAGATTCATTGAAAGGAACATATAAATTATCTCTTTGCAATTGCGCCTTTGTGCCGAAGGCGATCAGCAGCAGGAACAGGCCTGTGAATGTTGTGATTATTTTCATAAATAGATGTTTTATACACTGAAAATAATACGGTGAAATGCCTTTTATGAATAAACTGGGTGAAACGGGGTTCTGACTTGGTGGAAAAAAAGAATAGCCGGTTGATATGACTATCTTATGCTGACCGGATTAATATTTTTCAGGTCCCCGCTGGGTGTAACCAGTATATATTCTTTCTGGGTATTGGGGACTTTTTCTTTACCAAGGTCCGCACTAAGTTTTATTTCATACATCACTTGTATCACCGGTTCAAAAATGGTTGGGTTGATAACAAAGTCAAACTCTTTATCGATTACCGGCTGGTAATATAATGTCGTAGACTTATCCGCCTGGTTGACCGTGGCCGCTTTTCTCGTGTTCAGTGATGAACTGTTATAGGCCTGGTAGGATTTATACATTTCCACGGGCAAAACGGCTTTATACCCGTCTGTGATCAGTTTATCAAGAGTATCTAACTTGAGGCCCAGCAGGGTTTGGTGTATTTTGAGTTTTTCCTGCAACATCGCCACTGCTTTTGTCATCAGTTCTTTTTTGATTACTTCAAGGTTATTTGAAAAATAATCTACCCGCACCAGGTCATATATCTCCGAAGCCGTTAATATCGTAAGTATGCCATGCAGGTCGTTTGGGTTGGTATACTTAATATGAATATTCTTTTTGAGTTCAAACCCTGCAGGTACCTCATTGTATGTTTTCTTACTGAAGATCTTTTTTTCAACTTCGTATTCATAAATGGGCACAAATGAAACCATATCTACTAATACTTCGGTGTTTGCCTTCTTCCTTATCTGCTCCAGCGACTGGTTGATCCTGTTATCCATCAATGCATTCACTTCTTCTGCGGTTTTGCCGGTTTGGGTAACATTAAAAATGGCAACATAGGCGTCAGCTTTTACATTTGCCATTCCTTTCACACTTATCAGTAAGTTTTTACCCGTGGGGAAACTAATTTCAATATTCTTGTCAGGATATCTTATCTGGTGCATATAATTGATGTTTCCCGAAATTTGCCCTTGACAGAGCTTTACAAGAATAACTGACAGAAGAATGAATGTAACCTGTTTCATATATACTAATTTATTGTTTACCGGTTGGTGTATCCCCTAATAAGAGTATTTCCTGAACTGTTAAATTTTCTGCGCCTT
>DATDIX010000119.1:0-18570 GCA_036520835.1 Chitinophagaceae bacterium
CCGGATTGGCCGTATCAATTCTTGCTTCCAGCCATTCCCCTTTTTCGCAGGCATCTGCATAAGAAGCTAACTGGAACATCGTTCTTGCCCTTTCATTCCTCAGCCTCGCTTCAGGAAGATTGGTTTCCTCTCCGGTAACTTTTAATAACTCAACACCGAGGGCCTCTATTTCCGCTGCTATAGCCCGCATAAATCCGGCCCGTTGCTTCAATGATAATTTGCGGTAGGCATGAAAAGCTTTCCATGCCTGCTGCATAACTACTTCTATTTCTTCAGTAGTGTGATCTTTGTAATTCATAATTTGGGTCTTGTTTCGATCCCGGTTTGTATCACTCTTAAAATTCTTTTTCTTTCTTCTCCCTCAAGGATAAGCCGTGGGGCTCTTACATACTCACTTCCCAATCCTGCCTGCGTCTCAGCGAGCTTAATATATTGCACCAGTTTCGGATGAATATCTAATTCCAACAGCGGCATGAACCACCTGTAAATTTTGATGGCTTCTTCTATCCGCCCTGCCTTCACTAATTTATAAATAGCTACAGTCTCAGCCGGGAACGCACAAACCAACCCTGCTACCAGGCCATCAGCACCCAGGCAAAGTTCTTCAACTGCCAGTGTATCCACACCACAAAGAATTTGATAACGGTCGCCGAAACGGTTTCTCATTCTTGTTACATTGGTCACATCTCTTGTGCTGTCTTTTACAGCAGTGATATTTTTACACACTGTCAATTCTTCAAACATATCCAGCGTCACTTCGATCTTATAATCAACCGGGTTGTTATAGATCATGACCGGCAGGTCAGTTGAATCTGCAATCGTCTTAAAATAAGTTACTGTTTCCCGGTCATCTGCTTTGTAACGCATTGGTGGCAAAAGCATCAGGCCATCCGCACCCCATTGCTTTGCGAGGGCCGCTTGTCTTAATGCCTCTTTGGTTGAACCTTCGGCAATATTGATCACAACCGGGACCCTTCCTTTTATTTCACTGATCGCAAACTTCACCAGGCGTTCTTTTTCATCTGTTGTTAATACACTGGCTTCTCCCAGCGTGCCGCCCAGAATAATACCCTCCACTCCTGCTGTTAACTGGGCCTGCAGGTTTTTGGCAAATAGCGGGAGGTCCAGTTCATCGTCAACTGTAAACTTTGTAGTAAGTGCCGGGAAAACTCCTTTCCATTTAAAAACCATAAAATACTTTTATAAAAGGCCCAAAGTTAGGGGCAATCCATTTTGACATCATTGTTTTTATTTAATTCTATACCTTCATTCCGAAAAAAATTGCGGATGGTTGATATAGCCTGGTTCAGAACGATAGCCCTTTCATTCCCCGATGCGACGGAAGCCCCTCACTTTGAAAAAACATCATTCCGGGTCAATAAGAAAATATTTGCCACGCTGAACGTTAAAAAGCAAATCGCCTGTCTCAAACTATCAGAAATTGATCAATCAGTCTTTTGCGCTTATGATAAGACGATCATTTACCCGGTACCAAATAAATGGGGCAAGCAGGGCTGGACTTTTGTGGAATTAAAAAAAGTGAGAAAGGTCATGCTCAAAGATGCCCTTGCCACTGCCTATAATGAGACCGCTAAGAAAAAATGACCCGCAGCAATACTTCCCGCATCAGCCACTCATAAAAAAATCAGGCTTCCCGTAATTTATTTTTGGCCAATCCACGAAAACTATCGTATATTAAGGGTATTAAAACCAAAATAGCATGAAACCTAAAACTCTACTCCTGCTGGTAATGACCCTGTTCATTATCTCCGTAAATGCTCAAAAGAAAGAAAAACAACCTGTCTCCGGTTATGCCATCACTGCTGTTGAAAAAGGCGCAAGGAGCTGGAAAGAAGTAAAACTGGTGGACATGACCACCGGGCAAGAACTAAGATCGATCTATAAAAGCGCCAATGAAACTGAAGCGCTAAATGCCCGTACAAAAAAACCTGTAGTAAAGAAAAATATAAGTCCTGCTGCAAATACGTTGACAACAACTGCAACTCCCGCTCCAGCCAGGAAAAAAGTAGTGAACCTCGATGATGAATTGAATAAAGCACAGGGCAACAATAATAATAATGTGAATGTGCAGGTAAGGAGACAGGTAGTAGTGATCCGCACAAAAGAACAGCCTGACAAACCATTTTCCACCAATTCGGCCGCGATGGCTTATGATAAGAAACATGACCGGCTTTATTATACGCCGATGAACATTAGCCAGCTCCGCTATATTGACCTGAAGTCAGGCAATATCTATTATTTCGAAGATGAACCCTTTGGAGTGGTAAAAGGACATGGTGATGTGCAAAACCAGATCACCCGTATGGTGATAGCCTCCGATGGGAATGGCTATGCATTATCGAATGATGGTAACCACCTGATCCGTTTTACAACCGGCAAAAAACCAACCATCACTGATCTTGGCGCCTTATCTGATGATGTAAAAAATGAAAAATTCTCCATCCATAGTCCCGGTGGATATGGCGGGGATATGGTCGCTGACGCCAATGAGAACCTTTACCTCATTACAGCCAATCGTAATGTTTTTAAAATATCCATTCAAAGTAAAGTCGCTGTTCATCTTGGCAGTATTAAAGGATTGCCCCGCGGTTTCAGTACCAATGGAGCTATGGTAGAAGAAGGCAGCAATGTAATAGTCGCCAGTTCAGAATCTACGGAAGGCTATTTCCGGTTTGACCTGAATACTCTCCTTGCTGAAAAAGTATCCCAGGAAGGAAATGTTTTCAATGCCTCTGACCTGGCCAATGGGAATCTTGCTTTTGAAAAGAAAAAGAAGGATAAGAAACAAGACAAAGAAATAGCAATGGAAGAGCCAAAACCAACGATCAGCGAAGAAGCAACAAAGACCCGTAAACCTGGAGCAACATTTGATAATAATATTGCCGTATATCCTAACCCCGTAACGAACGGAACAGTGAAGGTCTCTTTTACTGACCTGCCTGCCGGCAAATACCAGGTGCAGTTGCTTGATCTTACCGGAAGACTGGTCAGTTCATTGGAAGTGAACCTGAACAGCAAATTACAGGTAGCTGATCTCAATATACCGGAAGTGGCCAAAGGGAACTACCTGGTCAAAGTGGTAAGCAAACCGAATAACGTCTCTGCCATCAGTAAACTGGTGGTTCAGTAAACCAGGATGTCACAGTGTCAAAAGGTCTTCACAGTTTTGTGAAGACCTTTTTATTTAATTCCCGGATTGTTTTGGGGTTATCCTTTTTTCAGCCAGAATTCATTCTCCCATTTTTCCGGGCAATGCGGCTGATGATCTAATTGTTTGTGAATACTGTTTAACTGGTTTTGGCTAAGTTCTTTTTCAATATGCGGGAATAACTTTCGCTCCTCAAAACGGATATGGTCGGTCATTTTATCGGCCAATAAAGTAAGAGAAGAAGCATCCAGCACAGCAGCGACCAGTTCCCGGATCTCATCGTGTTCGGCTTTTAACTGTTTGGCCATTTCATCCGATTCGGGCAAATGCGGAAGCAACAAATGCTCTTCCTGGCTGAAATGCAGTTGTAGGTGATTGTTCCAGAACCAATGTACATACGAAGCGATCTCAGCGGTATGTGTTCCATTCTTTAACCCCTGCCTTATTTTCCAGGCAAGTAATAACCCCTCGTGATGATCACGGGACAAAGGCGCCAGTTGCTCACTTCTTTTTATTGGCTTAATTCCAGGCATGGAAGCAAAATTACACATATATTTATTGGCTTCATCCCGGTTGGACAAAGCAAACCCGAAAAAAATGAGGAGACCAAATTAAAAAATCCAAAGGCCGCCTATTGTCAATAAGTTGAACTTATCAGTAAGATCAGAAAACCCCTGGCTTGCTGACCTGCCTGTTGCCAGTTAAAAACAGTCGCAGACAATTTTTAAATAATTATGAGGGTTTGACCCTGTTCTTTTTTACTTTCGTTGATGTGGAATGTTTTGATAATTTTATTCATAGATCATACCGGCAAATGGGTATGATGAAATGATCAAATGCAGCGTTTCATCGCCACTTGTTGTCACATAAAATAAAATTATGCATAGCCGTCATATATTGTTAATAGTTGTTTTAAGTTTCTTTTTACCGGTTGCCTGTAAAAAAGAAAGTACAGCCAGTGGTGTTTGTCAACGATTGCAAAGCGGTATTGCTGCGGATAATAAAGAAGAAGTAAAATCAGTCATCAACAATTTTATCGAGCACCTGACCTCCCAAACCTATACCGAAGAAAATCTAAACAAATTGGCCGGCCTGATCAACCAGCAATGTGTGACCACAGTCACCGTGATTTGTTTTGACTGCATCAAGACCTTGCCTTCACAATCCGAGATCAGGATATCGTATACCGGGGCCAGCGGCCAGTTTCAAAAGGCCATTGACATCAGCTATAATTCAATGAATAAAATGGTCTTCCGGGGCATGCATGACTAAGGCTGGTATTTTAAGTGTGTTGATAAAAAACAACCAACTTTCTCCAAAGACGATAGCACTTCATACCGGCCAATGGCTTACCGACACCAATCGGCATCACACAACCGCCGCTTTATTATATTTATTCCTGTACTCAACAGGTGATAAACCTGTGATCCTTTTGAAGACAGACCGGAATGCCTTGGTATCGGAATAACCAACATCATACATTACTTCATTGACGTTTTTTCTTCCTGTTTCAAAATTCTTTTTTGCTGCTTCAATTTTCACTCTTTGTATATACTCCACCACAGTATTTGCTGTGGCTTTTTTAAATCTCCGTTCCAGGTTCCTTCTGCCGATACATAACTGGGCTGCCAGTTCATCAACCGTTATTTTATCCTGGAATTTGGTTTCGATCAGTTCCTGTGCCTTCCTGATTGGCTCATCATCATGTGCTTTTTGTCCTGAAAAAATAATGAATGGCGATTGGCTGTGGCGGTCAATATCGATCATAAATGCTTTGGCGATCAGGATCGCCATATCACGGCCGGCATATTTTTCTATTAAATAAGCAATGAGGTTTAAAAATGAATAAGCTCCGCCACTACTGTAAAGACCATCATCTTCTGCCATGATTTTATCATCCACCAGCTCCACATCAGGGAACATTGCCCTGAATTGATTGGCCACAATCCAATGCGTGGCACATTTTTTCCCCTTTAATAAACCCGTGGCCGCCAGGAAAAATGTACCGATACAAAAGCTGGCGACCTCAGCCCCTGCATTATACTGCTGCACGATCCAGGGAATAAAATCCCTATTGGTCTCTATCGCTTTTTGCACATCTCCATGCATGGCAGGAATAATAATGAGATCTGTTTTCTTTACATCCTGTATAAGATGATCCGGCTGCACGGTGTATAACCCGTTTCGTTGAACGATCTCATGGGAAAGCCCCACCAGTTTTATAGTAAACACCGGCTCCCTACCCATACTCTCTGCAAACTTATTGACCTCGGAGAAGATCTGGTGTGTGCCGTCAATATTGGGCAGGCTGCTATGTCCAAGCGGGACGATGATAGATATGTGTTTCATAAACTAAAATTATGTGATTTTGCTGTCGCAATCAACCCCTTAATTTGCCGTGTTTGTACCTCTTCTATTCAACCGGCAGTAAGTAGGTTTGTCATCGCAATAAAAACCATCGGAAGTTTTCCCGACGCCCAAAAAAGCATGATTAAAAGCATTTCATATAAACAAGACCTGCCGGAATTGCTTGAAGAAACTGCTTCCCGGCTATTGCAGGTACTGGACAGCTTCAGTCGCCTGGATATTAATATGATCCCTTTTGAGAACAGCTGGACGGCCGCACAGGTGGCCGATCATCTCACGAGGTCCAATATGTCTATTACAAAAGCTTTATTGATCAGGGGAACAACCATTAACAGGGATCCCGGTGAAAAAATACAGGAACTTAAAAATGTTTTTTTAAACTTTGAGACCAGGTTCAAATCCCCGGAATTTATTTTACCCACACAGGATATTTATGAAAAGGAAACCGTGATAGGGCTTTTAAAGCGATCCATTGAAAAAATGGAGGAAGCAAGCACGGGATCCGATTTGTCTGAAATGATCAATCACCCGGCATTTGGTGATATAACAAAATTCGAGATCCTGCATTTCGTCCTGTACCATACTCAAAGGCATATTCACCAGTTAGAAAATATTTTTGAGGCAGTAAAGAACAGGTAAGGAAATTAATTCGAACTTGACCTGTAAATGTAAAGAACAACATGAGTAAAAGATAATTTTTCATCCTAATAAAGTGCATTATGAAGCCGGGAAGTACCATACCACAAAGTATAGATGAATATATCGCAGATTTCCCAAAACCCATCCGGGACATGCTGGAAAAGATGAGGATTGCGATCAGGAAGGCCGCACCCGGAGCAGAAGAGACCATCAAATATGCCATACCTACTTTTGCATATAAGGGTAACCTGGTTCATTTTGCCGCTTACAAAAACCATATCGGGTTTTATCCTGCACCATCCGGGATCAACGCATTTAAGAAAGAGCTGGCCGGTTATGAGCAATCAAAAGGTGCCATAAGATTCCCGCTTGACAGACCTGTTCCGGCAAGCCTGGTATCTCAAATTGTAAAATTCAGGGTGAAAGAAAATGAAGAAAAGTTTAGTGTGAAAAACAGGAAGACTGCTAAACCTGCTGCACCAAAAACCAAATCTGCCAAACCAACGGATGAAGAACAGGTAACTGCCTACATGAACAATCTTAAACATCCTCTGAAACCGGAGACGGAAGCAGTAAGGGCCATTATAAAAAATTCGAACAAAAAATTGTCTGAACGAATCAAATGGAATGCGCCAAGTTATCATTACAAAGAAGATATAGTCACATTCGGGCCTTATAAAAATAATAAGCTCCTGCTGGTGTTTCATCACCCGGCGATTGTAAAAATAAAATCAGGTTTGTTGGAAGGCGAATACAAGGACAGGCGATTGGCCTACTTTGACAGCATGAAAGCGATCAGGGATAATAAAAAAGAGCTGGAAAGGATCATGAATGAATTAGTAAAAGCAATTGATAAAAAACAATAAAAATTAAACTTATGCAAAAGATAACTCCTTTCTTATGGTTCGATGGAAAAGCCGAAGAAGCCATTAAGCTTTATACTTCTGTTTTTAAAAATTCCAAGATCATCAACATTAATTACTGGGGTGAAGGAAGCCCTTTCCCGAAGGGGCAGGTAATGACTGGCGTCTTTGAACTCGACGGGCAACGGTTTTATGCCTTTGATGCCGGCCCGCAATTCAAATTCACTGAAGCCATTTCCTTTTTTGTCAACTGCGAGACACAGGAGGAAATAGACCATTTTTGGAATAAGCTTACTGCCGATGGCGGACAGGAGAGTATGTGCGGCTGGCTGAAAGATAAATTTGGTTTATCCTGGCAAATTGTGCCGCCTGTCCTTGTTGAACTGCTG
The DNA here is from genome assembly GCA_036520835.1 of Chitinophagaceae bacterium. Lineage (GTDB taxonomy): Bacteria > Bacteroidota > Bacteroidia > Chitinophagales > Chitinophagaceae > VBAT01. The sequence continues at coordinate 7,428 of DATDIX010000119.1, forward strand.
GGTGACAAAGACAGGGCTAAAGCGGCAAGGGTAATGCAAGCCATGATGCAAATGAAAAAAATAATAATTGCAGACCTTAAAAAAGCATCCGAAGGATAATAATCCGTATAAGCCAATGGCAAAAAGTAAAAAAGCTAAAAGCCCTGCTAAACCCCTGAAAGGGAAAAAGGTTTCTTCAAAGGAAGAAAAAATTGCTGTGGCAAAGGATATCAATGCAAAACAATTTATTGAAAAGCTAAAAAAACATCAGTCCGTAGAAGAGTTGAAGAAGATACAGCGGTATTTCAAAACCGGCAAAGGAGAGTATGGTGAAGGCGATAAGTTCATGGGTGTAAAGATGGGACAGTTGTTTGCATTAGCAAAAGAGTTTAGCGGTATGCCGGTAAGTGAAATTGAAAAACTGCTTGAAAGCCCCATTCATGAAATAAGGGCCGGCGGGGTAAGCATTATGGATAAAGAATCAAGAACCAAAAAAATTACTGCCGACCGCCGTAAAGATTTTTTTGACCTTTACATGCGACGCCACGACCGGATCAACAATTGGGACCTGGTTGATCTTGGTTGTTTAAATATGACCGGTAGCTACCTGTTTGATAAACCCCGTGGCGTTTTATATAAACTGGCAAAATCTAAGAATACCTGGGAACGCCGTACTGCTATTCTCAGTACTTGTTATTTTATCAGGCAGGGCGACCTGGCCGACACGTTTAAGATCGCTGAGATACTGGTTAACGACAAGGAAGACCTGATCCACAAAGCAACCGGGTGGATGCTACGCTTTGCCGGAGACAAGGACAGGAAAAGATTAATGGGCTTTTTGGACAAACATGCAGCCACCATGCCCCGCACCCTTCTCCGCTACTCCATCGAAAAGTTTGATAAAAAACAACGGGAACATTACCTTGCTGCCGGCAAGCAGGTTGTGGCCTTATGAGCAACTGGTAAATAATTTTGTAACCATTAAATAACTGAACAATGACAACTAAAATTTTTGTTAACCTGCCAGTCAAAGATCTGAAAAAGTCTATTGCTTTCTTCACCCACCTGGGATTTTCATTCAACCCGCAGTTCACAGATGATAAAGCAGCATGCCTGGTCATTAATGATGGCAGCATATATGCGATGCTGCTTACCGAGCCAATGTTTAAAACATTTACCAAAAAAGAAATTGCAGATGCTTCGAAAACAACAGAAGTGCTGATCGCCATTGATGCGGAGAGCAGGAAAAAAGTAGATGAGCTCGTAAAAAAAGCAATAGAAGCCGGTGGTTCAACCTATTCAGATCCGCAGGATCATGGCTGGATGTACCAGCACAGTTTTGCTGACCCCGATGGCCATCAATGGGAATTGCTTTATATGGATGAAAGCAAACTGCCACAAAATTAAAACAGCACAAACTCGTTAAACAACCCGGTAAAACATTGAACTATCTCCATAAAATTATTGAGCAGATCGAACTCCATGACGTGGAAGGGATAGAAGATTGTTTCAGGCACGGGGTCGGCCCCAACGATCTTTACAACAATGAGCCCCTGCTTTACGAACTGACAAGTGAATATACACGGTCACCGAGGTTCAAAGATTGTGTGAAGGCCTTTGTTGATCACGAGCTCAAATTTGATGACGAGGTATTACTCTCCGTGCTTTTGAATGATGCCGGCAAACTACATGAACAATTGACAAAATACCCGGATGCGGTTTCAAAAAAATATATATTCCGCTGCGCCTATACCCCGTTGCATGAAGCAACCCTGATGCATATCTGCGCCGAGTTCAATCATGTGGCGTGTGCTGAAATACTCCGCAAACATGGGGCTGACGTAAATGCAAGGGCCGGGGTGGATGAGAATGGATTCGGTGGACAGACACCCATCTTTCATACCGTTAATCAAAATACCAATCAATCAGCCGGAATGATGAGCTTTCTTCTCTCCCATTCTGCCGATCTCACAATAACTGTTCCGGGATTGATATGGGGTAAAGGGTATGAATGGGAAACACTGATCCCTTCTGTTAACCCGGTCAGTTATGCTATGATGGGACTTCTTCCGCAAATGCACAGGAATGAAATAACTATTTCAAAAGTGGTAACTACCTTATTAAAGCAGGCTTATGGCATTGATTATACACCGGGAAATGTGCCTTGTGCTTACTTGAAAAAATAAGGAAATGAATAAAATTCTAACTGATCACCACCCTTTCTCCCGTATTCATTGCTTTGTAAATAGCTTGTAACAATTTTACATCTCTCCTTCCCATTTCACCTGGAACAGGTGACGGGCGTTTATTCATGATCGCTTCTGCAAAATCATCCATTTGCCGGGCCTGCTGGTTAACTCTTGGAAAATCCATCACCCCATCTGAAGTAGCCCCTTTCTGGCCAGAATAATTGTAGGCAGGGGTTACCTCAAACCATCCTTTTTCTGCTTCAGCCCACAGGTGATTCATGCTATCATTATAACTGGTCCTTCCTTCGGCAACAATGTTACCTGGAAATTCAAATTGCCAGCTTAGTGACTGCTCCACATCTTTGAATTTATCTGTATCGGTCTTTGGTCCTTCCTGGGCCCTAACTGCAACAGGCTCCATACCCGTTGTATAACAAAAACCCTGGATACAATAAATTCCCAGGTCCATCAACGGGCCGCCACCAGCTAATTTTTTATTCAGTCTCCATTGATTTTTGTCACCCGCAGTAAATCCAAAACCTGCCGTCATCTTTTTTATATTGCCATATACTTTCTTTTGGCCGAGCCTGGCCATTTCAAGATTATACGGTTCGAAATGCAGCCTGTAACCAACCGATAACATTTTACCGGCTTCCTTGCAGGCGGCGATCATCTTATCACAATCTTCCACCGTTATGGCCATGGGTTTTTCGCAAATAACATGCTTGCCTGCCTTAGCAGCCCGTATCACATATTCAGCATGCATGGAATTGGGCAACACTACATACACGATATCAATATCGGGGTTATCCTTTATACTGTCGAAATTCTCGTAATTGTAAACGTTTTTATCAGCAATGCCGTACTTGTTTTTCCAGGTTTCAATTTTAGAAGGGGTGCCTGTTACAATACCTGCAAGGTAACAGTTAGTGGTTTGTTGCAATGCAGGCGCTAACTGCCCCCCGGAATAGCCGCCTAATCCTACCAGTGCAATACCCAGTTTTTTCTTGTCTGCTTGTCCCATAGCTGATGTGTTGGTTTTTTCTTTACCCGGATTATTATCATTACAGGATGAAAATAATGCTACACCATTCATGGCCAATGCCGCCATGCCTGCGTTGAGTGAAAGATCATGAATGAATTTTCTGCGTGAATACTGGCTGGAAATGACTTTACGATTCATAGAGATTTGTTTTACTACCCTGAAACATCCGGGCAATGGTTATAAGAATTACAAAAGTGTAATAACCGGCAAATCGTGGATTGAATTTAGCTATTTATTGGAAAATAAAAGGATTTACTTTCCGGCTTTTGTCCGCAGGTAAAACGAAGTGACCGGAAACTATTTGATGGGCAGAAATGATCGCAGACTTACACTGCTTCGCCTTCCAGGTCGTAGTCGTATGCTTTGGTGATCTTCACGTTTACAAATTCACCGACAGTCAGTTTTTTTGCAGAGGGGATCACCACTTCGTTATCTACTTCCACGCTGTCAAATTCGGTGCGGCCCAGGTAACGGCCGGCTTCTTTTTTATCGATCAGTGTTTTGAAAACCTTACCTACTTTTTCCTGGTTCAGTTCATAAGATATCTCCTGCTGCACTTCCATCACTTCCTGTGCCCTTCTTTCTTTTTCTTCCTGTGGCACATCATCAGCCAGGGCATACCCGCTGGTCCCCTCCTCATGCGAGTAAGTAAAAATGCCGACACGGTCAAAACGCTGCTTTTGTAAAAACACTTTCAGTTCTTCCATATCGTCCGGTGTTTCCCCCGGAAAACCGGCAATTAAAGTTGTACGCAAACAAATACCCGGTACTTTTTCCCGGATTGCAGCAGTCAACTCTTCCATCTCCTCACGGGTGATCTGTCGCTTCATTGCTTTAAGCATATTATTCGCTGCATGTTGCAATGGCATATCGAGATAATTGCATATATTTTCTCTTTGTTTCATTACGTCAAGTATCTCTAAAGGAAATTTTGACGGATATGCATAATGCAACCGTATCCACTCCACCCCCTTTACATCCGCCAGGCGGTTGAGCAGGTCAGGCAACATTCTTTTCTTGTAAATATCCAGGCCGTAATAAGTAAGTTCCTGTGCAATAAGCATGACTTCTTTTACACCTTTCTTCACTAAACTTTCTGCTTCCCTTACCAGTTCTTCGATCGGTTTGCTTACATGCTGTCCACGCATCAGGGGGATGGCGCAAAATGCGCAAGTACGGTTGCAGCCTTCCGATATTTTCATATAAGCATAATGCTGCGGCGTAGCAAGCAACCTCTCCCCTAACAGTTCTGTTTTATAATCGGCTTCAAACTGTTTTAATATCAACGGCAACTCCATCGTACCGAAATAGGCATCTACTTCAGGTATTTCTGCTTCAAGATTATTTTTATAGCGTTCACTCAGGCAGCCTGTCACATATACTTTATCTAACTTGCCTCTTCTTTTTAATTCCACCTGGTCAAGAATGGTATTGATGCTTTCTTCCTTTGCTTTATCAATGAATCCACAGGTGTTCACCACTACGATATTATGATCGAGTTTTTTATTCTCATGCACCACGTCAATTTCATTGGCTATTAACTGCCCGCTCAGCACTTCGCTGTCCACCATGTTCTTACTGCACCCAAGGGTGATGATATTTACTTTGTCTTTTCTAAGTGTTTTTGTTTTCATGTAAAGGTGCAAAGGTAACCATTAAACCGTAATCGGTACACTAATAAACGAACTACACAGTATTGTTTAGCCCGGATCAATTATTTTTGCCGGATACTCTTTTGAGACGGATATTTTATCTATCGGTCATATTTTTCACCTGCTAATTTTTTACTATGATCATTACACGGCTATATAAGGAATTCTTTGACAGTGAAAAATCAGGCGGTATGGTTCTGTTGATATGTACAATCTCCTCGCTGGCAATTGCCAATAGTGCATGGGGAGTGCTTTATTTGGATTTCTGGCATTCTTATGCCGATCTTTCTTTTCTTTCCATTGAACTGAATTACTCCATTGAACACTGGATCAATGACGGGTTAATGACCGTCTTCTTTCTGCTTGTAGGCCTCGAAATCGAAAGGGAATTATATGTGGGTGAATTAAAGGAAATCAAAAATGCAATATTGCCTGTTGCAGCAGCTATTGGCGGCATGCTTGTTCCGGCCGCTATTCACTTTTTATGTAATACCGGCACCGATACGCAAGACGGTTTTGGCATACCAATGGCCACTGATATTGCATTTGCGCTGGGTATGCTGGCTTTGTTAGGCAACCGTGTGCCCTTTTCGTTAAAGATATTCCTGACCGCCCTCGCCATCATTGATGATCTTGGCGCCATACTTATCATTGCTATTTTCTATAATGACGGCATATCCTGGCCTTATCTCTTATCGGCACTAGGTATTGCCAGCGCTTTATACTTGCTGGGCCGGTTAAAAGTATATGCTCTTTTCTTCTATATACTATCCGGTATCATCATGTGGTATTGCATGCTGAAATCGGGTGTACACGCTACTATCACAGGTGTGCTGCTTGCTTTTGTTATCCCATTTGGAAAAAGCGATGAAAAAAGTCCATCTTACCGGTTACAACATTTCCTGCATAAGCCTGTTGCCTTTATCATCCTGCCGGTTTTCGCATTGGCCAATACCGGGTTGATATTATCCGCAGGATGGGTCAATGAATTAACCACCAATAACAGTCTTGGCATCATTCTCGGCCTGCTGATCGGCAAACCACTGGGAATAGTCCTGTTCTGCTTCTTATTGACAAAACTGAAACTGGGTAAACTGCCTGCAGAATTAACATGGGGTCATTTGCTCGGTGCTGGCATTTTAGCAGGCATAGGCTTTACTATGTCTATTTTTATTGCGAACCTTGCCTTTAATGATAGTAATACGATCCAGTTTTCCAAGATCGCTGTATTAATTGGCTCAGTGCTGGCTTGTATCATTGGGTTAATCGTATTATACTTGGCAAGTAAAAAAAGTTCTCCCCTGCAGGTAAGGAGTTAAAAATCGGAAATAATCTCTGAAAACAAAACGTTGAATTTATACTCTGACTTAACATACCCTGTCAGCAAGGGTATGTTATTTGTTTTCAAGGCTGAAAAGACTGTCCACAAATTCATGTTTGTCGAATACCAGCAGGTCTTCCATCTTTTCTCCCACGCCGATAAATTTTACTGGTATTTTGAACTGATCAGCAATTGCCAGCACCACGCCTCCTTTGGCTGTCCCATCCAGTTTTGTGATCGTAAGTGCCGTTACATCGGTTGTCGCAGTAAATTGTTTGGCCTGTTCCAATGCATTCTGCCCGGTTGACCCATCCAGCACCAGCATCACTTCATGCGGGGCATCTGGTATCACTTTTTGTACCACCCTTTTGATCTTGCTCAGTTCTTCCATCAGGTGGGCCTTGTTGTGCAGGCGGCCTGCCGTATCTATTAATACAATATCACTTTGTTTGGCCACAGCGCTTTGTACCGTATCAAAAGCCACGGCCGCAGGATCAGAACCCATATCCTGTTTTACAATGGGAACTCCGGTCCTTTCACTCCATATGGTCAACTGGTCAACTGCCGCCGCCCGAAAGGTATCGGCAGCGCCGAGCAACACACTCTTCCCGGCCTTCTTAAAATTATACGCCAGTTTGCCTATGGTTGTTGTTTTCCCTACACCGTTGACACCTACAACAAGTATAACATAAGGCTTATTGGGTAGTTCTGTATGAAAGTCATAACTATTTGGTCCATGTACATCTACCAGTATTGCCTCAATCTCCTCCTGCAACATCTTATTGAGTTCGGATGCGTTCAGGTATTTGTCTTTCGCTACCCTTTTTTCTATCCGTTCAATGATCTTCACTGTTGTTTCAATACCCACATCTGCCCCCACTAATGCTTCTTCCAGGTTGTCCAGCACTTCTTCATCTACCGAACTTTTGCCGGCTATTGCTTTGGTGATCTTGGCAAAAAAGCCTTCCTTGGTTTTTTGCAAACCCTGGTCAAGGCTTTCCTTTTCTTTTTTGCCGAATAATTTATTGAATAATCCCATACCCCTAACCCCTAAAGGGGAATTTTAGACACCCTGATTTTCGCAAAGTGTGTGAATTTATAATTATGACTAAAGAACAATGACTCCATCAAAGGCTGCAATATACTTAACAACAGATTCAAACATTAGTTACTTCCTCAACGCAATTGCCATTGTGAACGGAGCAAAGCAAAAAAAAGCTGCCCCAAAAAATTTGTGACAGCTGTTAAATATCAGATTTTCGCCTTCAAAGGGACGAGAGGGTGTATTATTTCTGGGCAAGGAATTCCTTTACCTTATCCTTATGGATCATCTGCTCTTTAAAAGTGTAAGCGCCGGTCTTTGGGCTGCGGACAGCTTTTATCACTTTGGTATAGTTCTTCGCTTCTGCTGCCTGCTTAGGGTCTTTCTTGATCGCGGTTTTAGCTGCTTTTGCCATGATTGTCTGATTTGAAAATTTGGAGATTAGCCAATGTGACGATGAAGATCATTTCCAAATCTCCAAATCATCACATCTTCAAATTATTTGATTTCTTTATGAACAGTTGTCTTCTTCAGGATCGGGTTGTATTTTTTCAACTCCAATCTTTCAGGATTGTTCTTTTTGTTTTTTACCGTGATATAGCGGCTTGTACCGGGCTTACCACTTGTTTTGTGCTCCGTACATTCCAGAATTACCTGTACACGGTTTCCTTTCTTTGCCATTTTATTTACGCTTTAATACGATTAAATGTGTTGACCCTGTGCCCTCAGTTCCTTTACTACTACATAAAGACCCCTTTTGTTGATAGTACGGATAGCATCCGTAGTCAGCTTCAGGGTGATCCATTTGTCTTCTTCGGCCAGGAAAAAACGTTTTTTCTGCAGGTTGGGCAGAAAACGACGCTTGGTTTTGATGTTGGAGTGAGAAACCTTGTGCCCACCCACCGGGACCTTACCTGTAACCTGACATACTCTAGCCATGATATTCCAAAATTTTAGGACGGCAAAGGTAGGGGAAACATTGCAGATTTCAGATTGAAGATCAGAGATTTTTTACACGTACGTGGAAAAACTCATAATTATCGCCTCTTTGTTGGTTTTCAGGGGCAAAACGAAGGCTTCAATCGGAATTTTAACCATCGCCTGTTTTATGATCTACCTCTGTTCAAGGCCAGGTCCATTAACGAGCTCAGATCGCAGGGAATGAAAGCCCAAAAGGGGGCAGATCCAGCTAAATCAATTTATCTTCAGCTATAAAGTCCCGACCGGGTTCTATGATCTTTCGTTTCATCTAACCAGCTTTTAGTACCCTGCAATTAACCTGTAAAAAAAAGTAAGATGAGAAAAATAGTCTTAGTCATGCATGTCTCCCTGGATGGCTTCGTCGGGGGACCAAACGGGGAAATGGACTGGATCCATGTAGATGATGAAATATTTGACTTTGGCAGCAAAAGAACAAAGCAGGCGGATACGGCCCTCTACGGGCGGGTAACTTACCAGATGATGGAAAGCTATTGGCCCACTGCAGCCGACCAGCCAACAGCCACCAAACACGATATTGAACATTCAGCATGGTATAAAAAGGCAGCCAAAGTTGTTTTATCAAGAACAATGAAAGGTGCGATACCTGCCAACACAAAGATCATTAGTGACGATCTTGCCAATGAAATAACCAAACTCAAACAAGCTGCCGGCAAAGAGATCCTCATTTTTGGAAGCCCCTCCGCTGTACATTCTTTAATGCAGGAAAATTTAATAGATGATTTCTGGCTGTATGTAAACCCTGTTCTGCTGGGCCAGGGCATCCCACTTTTCAAAAACATTAAAGTAAAAAGCAAACTCAAATTCGTGGCAAGCCATGCTTTTCCTTCAGGCGTTATCTGTCTGCATTACCAAAAAATTCAGGGATAGTTATGGAAAAACAAAAGAGCCCAAGTTTCCAAAGGCTCTTCGTTACAAATCAATTTAACCTAAAAATTGTTTACAGATTTAAGATATTCGCTATTCCAACACGAACCATCAGGCATTGCATAAATTTGAAGCAATTAAGTGTTACCCTTTATGTTTACTTATAGGAATTCTACGAAATCACCTATTATCCTTTTTTCCGGGAACGTTTCCGGGGATTGATCATTGTTTCATGATATATACATTATCCTTCTGGTTGCTGTCCGGCGTATGCGGGTGACCCATTACTATCCTGCTTATCGGTTTTGTTGCTGTAAAAATGATCGTGGTGGTCTTATTACCTTTTTCCCATACAGCAATGCTACGGTGAATTTTTTGTGTACTGCCATCTTTATACTCAACAGTAAGGTCAACAGGAACCGGCTTGCTTCCTTTGGCTGTCACCACTACTGTTATTTTACTACCTGCCTTTTTTACAGAACTAATGGCCAGATCAGGAATACCATTATCAAAAAACCATCTTTTCCAGAACCAGTTCAGGTTCTTACCGGCTCCCTCATTCATACAATAGAAAAAATCATTGGGCATCGGGTGCCTGCCTTTCCATTGATCAATGTAATGATGCAGGGCTTTGGTAAAAAGGGCATCACCAAGATAATCTTTGATATACAAATACCCCATTGCTGGTTTGGGATAGGCATTGGTAAAATAAGCCCGGTTCCATTCCGTACTGGGAGTAATGATTGGAAGGTCGTTCTCGTTACCGGCATTGGCGGCTGTTGGCGCAACACCGTATTCATCCACTATTGTCGAATCGATCATGGGTGAGATCAGCCATTCAGCGATCGTCGCCCACCCTTCATCCATCCAGGCATACTTGGTTTCGTTGGTACCCATATAAAACGGGAACATGGTATGAAACACTTCATGATCGGTCAGTGTGATGCTTTCTTTACGGTCGTCAACAGGGTTATCATTTACCATCATCGGGTATTCCATCTGGTCGAGCCCGTCAAAGACCGTGATGTGCGGGTAAGGAAATGGCCATGCAGGAAATGTATAGCTCATCAACTCCACGGTTTTCCGGGCATCTCCTGCCACATAGAAATAGTCATGGTGCGACGGATTGAATGCAGCATCCACCCTTGTTCTTCTTTTTGTTTTGGGATCAACCACAAGGCTGGTCGATTGCCATACATAATGATCGCTGACAGCAAAAGCAAAATCAATTACATCATCGGCATCGAAATGCCAGGTGTTATTTGCTTTACCGGCGGATGTAATGTTCCCCTTCTTCAGGTCGTTGGTATCAATGACCCAGGTCATAGCATCATTTTGTTCTGCCTGTTGCAGACGTTTAATATAATCAGGGGCTAATACATCTTCCGCATTTTTCAGATCGCCGGTTGCCCATACCACGAAATTGGCCGGTACTGTGATCGCAGCAGAGAAATGGCAAAAGTCATTATAGAATTCCTGCGTGCCGGTATACGGGATCGTGTTCCAGCCGTCAATATCATCATACACAGCTATTCGGGGAAAAAAGTAAGCGATAAATGCTGCCCCTTGTTCTATTTCCCCGGTACGCTGGTGGGAGCCTTTATTCAATGTGTAATGATACACAATACGGAATTTGATACCCTGCCCCCTCCCGATCGATTGCCCGCTAATGGTAGCATTAGTATTGCTGATCCTCATAGCAGATGCGGAAACAAGCTGGCTGTTTATCCATAGAGAATCAATGATCAATCCGTCTGTAAGATCATCCGGGGCAACCGGTGACTGGCGGGGCGCCCCTTTTTTATAATAATTCGGGTATAGCTTGAACCAAACCTGGTTCAATATATCGGGGCTGTTGTTGATATACGCAATATCAGCAACGCCTCTAAGCAGTCTTGAAGCAGGATCAAAACTTATTTGAAGATCGTAATTCGCTGTATTCTGCCAGTAGTTCTTTCCCGGTCTGCCGGTTGTTGATCTTGTGCCTTTATCATAGGTGGCCTGAATGTTCCGTGGAGTCGGCAACAATGTTTGAGCATCAGCAATAAT
>DATDIX010000120.1:0-8281 GCA_036520835.1 Chitinophagaceae bacterium
TACGTATGGGCAATTTCCATGTTGGCATCTGTAACTAATGATGATCCTGGAAATTTCCTGTTCATGGTATTCAACAAGGCGATCTTATCCTTTGTGCTTTTGATCCCGGTTATCATGGCTGTCTGGAATGTAGCATAATCCTCGGCCGGCCAGGAGAATTTTATCACATTATCATATACCGTTTTTGCTTTTGCGTAATTCCTGTCCATGAAATAGCAATCTCCCGAACGGATATATGCGTCCTGTGTCAGTTCATTAGAATTCAATGCGGGATTCTTCGCCAACGGTTCAAAGAAACCAAGAGCCGCATGGTAATTCTCTTTGCGCAAATAACAATACCCGAGATTGTATTTAGCATTAGTTGCATTAGCCTCACCGCTGGTGGGTGAACCGGCACTTATATAGGCGTTGTAATATTTAATGGCATCATCAAGTTTATTGTTACGGTAAGACAGTTCACCTTTCCAGAAACTGAGTAAACCGAGCACTGCCCCGCTATTAGGATCTTTTAAGGCTTTATCAATTAAGGTTTCCGCCTCGGCTAATCTTCCATCATTGATCAGTTCAGTAGCACGGCCATATAATATCCTTGGATATAATCTCTTTGCAATAGCCGACGGGTTTTTTATCCCATCCAGTAATTCCAGCGCTTCCCGGTAATTATTGGTATTGGTCATCACAGCTACCAGCAGATCCTTTGCTTCCTCATAATACACTGAATTGGGATAATCAGTCAGGAATGACTTCAGGCCACCCAATGATTCATCCTGGTAACCCAGTTCATAAGAAAGTTTGGCATACTGGTATCTCGATATTTCCTGCTGCTTCTTGTCGCTGCTGTTGGATGCGCAGAACAGGAATGCATTTCTCGCATTGGATTTTTGATTGGTCCTGAGATAAGCATCCCCCAACAAATACATAGCGCTTTGGCTCAGTGAATCTTCTTTACCGCTCAATTGTTTGAACCCGTCAATAGCTTTTGTTAGTTTGTCGGCTTTATAATAAGAATAGGACAACTGGTAAAGATCCTCCCGGCTGACTTTTGCAGAACGGTTCACATAATCCTCGAGGTAGGGTAATGCTTTTGCATATTCCTTTCTTTCAAAATAAGCATGCCCTGCCATCTGTTTTAATTCCAGGTCATAATACTGAGACTTTCCGGACTTGAGCTTACTTTCAGCATAGTTCAGCGCCTCTTCTTTCTTTCCCTGGATATAATATATCTGTGCAATGTAATAAGGCACTACCGTGGCATAGTCTTTTTCATTCTCCACGATCTTAAAACTTTGCAAGGCCTCCGTGTATTGCCGGTCACGGAAACAGAGGAACCCGTAATAATAGTTTGCATCAATATAATTCGGATCTTCCTTCGTTGACCGGATCGCATTGAACAGGGGCTTTGCCTGGGCAAATTTTTGTAAAGTGAAATAAGAATACCCCTGGTGAAATTTCATCTGGCTTATTTCCTTATTGCTGAGGTTGGCAATATTGGATTGCTCATACTGATTTGCCGCTTTTGAAAACTCCTGCTTGCGGAAATAATACTCCCCAAGATGAAAATTCATCATCTGGACACGGGCTGTGTTCTTTTCCACATCAATAAAACCAATCGCCTTATCCTCCGCTGTACTTTCGTTTTGCATCAGGGCACAGGCAGTAGTATAATAGTTGATCTCCTGTACTGCAACGGGATGATCGGCCCTGTCGGTTTCCCGGACTGATTGCTGCAATTCCTTCAATATCGGGTAAGCCAGGCTATACTGTTCTTTTTGAAAATACTCTTTTGCTTCTTTGAATTTCTCCGCCATCGGCGGATCGGAATAAAAACGGGTTTGCTGAGAAAAGGTGGCCGTACTGAGAAAAAGGCCAATAACGAACAGTATTTGATTCTTCATGCTGGATGTCCTTTAACCGTTGGTGGATTAACGTTGCAAGTTTCGAATTATTTCAAGGTTAACCAAACATCATTCCAAACAGGTGTGGATAAGTACAATTAATGAATCTATTTAACATTTCGTTCATTGTTACAGACGGAAAAATGATAAGGAAATAGTTATTATCTTACCGCCCTTTATGTTTGTAACCGAAACAAAACTGCGTGTCCGCTATGCGGAAACCGACCAGATGGGTGTGGTCTATCACAGCAATTACTTCCCTTATTTCGAATCGGCAAGAGCAGAGTCGATCCGGCACCTGGGATTCACCTATGCTGATATGGAAAAGATGGGCGTCATCATGCCCGTGATAGAAGTGCAATGCCGGTATTTACGTCCGGCTTTATACGATGATCTGCTGACCGTAAAAGTGATACTGAAGGAATTACCCGTTCACCATAAAATAGAGTTTCATCATGAAGTGCTTAATGAAAAGCAGGAGTTACTGGCAACAGCGAAGATCATTTTGTATTTCATGGAAGCAAAGACGATGAAACGGATCACGATGCCCGAATCCTTATTGAAAAAACTGCAACCGTATTTTAACTAATTTTATTGCATGGAGAATCATCCCGAACCATCACAGGAGCCAAACCTGGAAAACCAATCACCGGCAGAAACAGTGCTCTTTCCGCCAAAACCACCGGCAGAGGAGCCTAAGAGCAGGGCGAATGTCTGGCTGCGTTCCATCAGCAGCCTGCTTTTGTATCTCGCCATTGGGTATTATTTCTTTAATCAGAACTGGACATTGGTCCTTGTATTGACGGGTGTGGTGGTCTTTCATGAACTGGGGCATTTTCTTGCCATGAAGCTGTATAATTACACCGATCTCGGCATTTTCTTTATCCCGCTGGTTGGTGCCTATGCTTCCGGTAAGAAAAAGGAGGTATCTCAACTGCAATCATCCATTATTTTATTAGCCGGCCCTGTTCCGGGAATTATTGTTGGTATCCTTATCCAGCTTACCGCTTCTTACTTTACCACAGATTTTGAACAGCTTTATTTACTTCATCGTATCTCCTGGATACTGATCTATCTTAATTTACTCAACCTGCTACCGATCTATCCGTTGGACGGGGGCCAGTTGCTCAACCGGTTATTCCTGGACAGCAGCCAAATCATCAGCAAGATCTTTTTATTGCTTTCGATCGGGGCATTGATATGGTTTGCATTGTATGGAGGTCCCCGCCCCTTTTATGCATTGCTGATCATTCCCTTTTTCCTCCTGACAAGATTAATAGCCGATACCCAGTTGGATAAACTCACAAAAAAAGTGGAGGCAGAGGGTTTTGACCTGAATACAACCTATGAAGAGATCAGTGATGAGAATTACTGGAAGATCAGGAATGTACTTATCAGGCACCACGCTTCTTTAAAAGATGTGGCAGAAGCACCCCCGTATGAATATACTCATAAAGAAGAACAGGTAAGAACCCTGATGCAAAATTTACTGCAAAGAACTATTGTGCAGGATATTTCTGTTGTGGGTAAAATTATTATCATCCTTTTATGGGTAGCCTGTTTCGCTGCTCCCATCCTGGTCGGTATGCCCCTTAGTTTCTTCTGATCAGGCACGATGATAATCGGGCTTCCAGTTCTGAATAGATTCCTTTATCTGTTTACTGCTTAGTTTTTCAGCAACTGCTTTCGCTGCCAATGCCGGCATTTCTTCATCGCCTGCAAAACGAAGGGCAATGATCTGTCTCATTCGCAATTGCTTGTCCAATGGTTTGCCGGTAAGGATAAAATGACGGAAATTCTCTTCCGCCCGGATAGCCCTGTCCTGTGCACGCAGTGCAAAAGAACGGGTATACCAAAAAAGGCCAACCAAGACAAGTGCCACTAAAACAAGCAATACAGCAGAATAATGTGTATGAGCATCAGCATGTAAAAGATTCACAATACTGCCCCAGAGAACAGCGATGATCGCTGCCCCGGTAACAAAATGAAATCCGGTAACAAGTCTTCTGTGGTTTTTGAAATTTTGTTCCCTCATATAAATGTATGTTTTGGGTTTGCTGGTATATTAAGCAAGTGAATATATGAAAGATTATCCCGGTTCGTTTATTTCAGCACATCCAGCACTTTATACATCTTACTCACCACTCCCGATGAAGTACCGCTATAATTGTTTACCAGGAAAGAAAAGATATACTCATTGCCGTCTTTGGCTTTATGATAACCGCAAAACCCTTTTACATCGCTGATCGAGCCGCTTTTTATTTTCATACCGTTGAACTCAGGCAGTGCATCATAGAAGTAGGGGAACCAGTTTTTGGTCTTAGCATATTTCAATATTTCTACCTGGGCATGGGCGGTAACACGGTTTAAAGGCGAAAGTCCCGATCCATCATACATATTCAGTTCATCTTCATCAATGCCTTTTTGTTTCCAGAAATGTTTAACTGTAGCAACTCCTGAATCAGTTATTCCCACTACTAAATTTGTGTCAACCATTGACCTAAGCTTTTTGTTATGTGAAGCAAACGTTTTGATCAACGCTTCACCATAAAAATTAATGCTTTTTTGAAGAAACCAATAAATTATTGAGTCTAAATGCGGTGAATAATGCGTATAATATATATGCGGTGTACGCAATAAACCTCCATACGTAATAAAGCCCTTTTCTTCACTTCCCCTCCAACTATATCTATGACTTAATGAATCTTTAAATACTGTAAGAAATTCATTTGCCGGATTCATGATTGACCCTGAAATTTTGAAACGTTCCTCATTTATCGGAATAGTCCCCCTTACGACTGCATTACTATAATGTGAAGGTATATAGATATAAGAATTATCCCCTGAACCTCTTGCAGCTGACATAGCCTCGCATATGATTTTATAGGAGTACAAAACAGGTGCTGTTCCAACGATCGTCACCCTATCTCCAATTTTATTCCCAGATTTAAGAAAAAGATCAAACTGGTTTTCTCGCCAATTCAAAATTCCCGCTCCTGCCCCATAGTAGTTTCCGATATCCTGCCATATCCATCCATCAGGAATCTGTTCTGCATTCCAGCCTATTCCATTTATGACCATTCCCTTACATCTATTAAAATCGACTCCTTTTAGTCCATTCATAATTGCACTTAACAGATTCTTTTCCTGAGTTGATCCCCATCTCCAACTCCCGAAAGTCGGGTCACCGGACGGATTTACCCAAATACATATGTCTTTTTCAGAATCAATGCATTGCCCAAACTCAGTCTTATACCTGTAATCTTTCCCAAGCAACTCAAACGCCGTTGCAGCTGTAATGATCTTTTGTGTAGAAGCCGGCGCCAAACCTACCTGCGAGTTTTTATCAAAAACTACTTTACCTGTTTTGGCATCTATCACATACAAAGAGCTGATTGCATGTTTTAATTGCGGATCAGCTTCAAACTGCTGCCAGGCTTTTTGCAGTTTTTGGGTGATAGTTTGCGCATACAAACCGGCAACCTGCTTACCGGGCAGGCAGGTCAGTAACAAGTAACCGGTAACAAAAACGAGCTTCTTCATCAGTAAAATATTTTACACAGACCTAAACGAAAAAAGTAAATTTACAGTATGGAAAATGAAGTTAAAGAACCGGCGCCGAAGTATAATTATGTTTCCCCCGAAGAATACCTGGAAATGGAAAGGGCTTCTGAGAAAAAGCATGAGTATTTTAAAGGGGAAGTCTTTGCTATGTCGGGGGCATCAATACCTCATAACGATATTGCTTATAACATTAACAGGCTCGTCGCCCCGTTCCTTCATGGCAAAGGCTGTAAAATTTATGGCAGCGATTTCCGGGTACATATTTCTGAAAATTCGCTTTTCACTTACCCGGATTTTTCTATTGTTTGCGGGAAAACCGAAACATCGGATGTTTATACAGACAACCTTACTAATCCTGCCGTCATAATCGAAATCCTTTCCAAATCAACCAAAGATTATGACAGGGGAACCAAATTCAGTTTATACAGAAGTATTAAAACATTAAAAGAATATATCCTTATCGACTCTACAACTATTTCTGTTGAGTTATTTGCCCGGCAGGAAGATAATAGCTGGAACCTGACTGAATTCAAACAACTTTCTGAGAGCTTTTTCATATCCACCATCAGCCTCCTTCTTTCCCTGAAAGATATTTACGAAGATGTAAATATTGACGAATAACTGATATTTGCAGCCAAAATTCTTCACTTGAATCAAATTAATGCTTCGATCATCACCATCGGCGACGAATTGCTGATCGGCCAGACCATTGATACCAACAGCGCCTTTATAGCACAGGAGCTGAATAAGATTGGCGTATGGGTAAAAAGAAGAGTGGCAGTGGGTGATCAGTGGGACGATATCTGGCAGGCCCTGGATGAGGAAGGAAAAAATTCAGACATCATTATCATTACCGGCGGCCTGGGCCCTACGGCTGATGATATCACCAAACCTTTGCTGTGTAAATACTTTGGTGGCAAACTGGTAGTAAATGAAGACGTATTAAAACATGTGAAGTATTTGTTTGAGAAAGTGTATCGCCGCCCCGGTCCTATGCTGGAAAGGAACCTGAAACAGGCAGAAGTACCGGATATATGTACAGTATTGCATAATGCAAGGGGAACGGCGCCCGGAATGCTTTTCAAAAAAGATGGAAAGGTTTTTATTTCATTGCCCGGTGTGCCGCATGAAATGAAAGGGCTGATCATTGATGAAGTAATACCAAGGTTATTAAAAGAATTTAAGATGCCGGTCATTCTTCACCGCACGGCTTTTACTTCAGGACAAGGCGAATCAATGATCGCTGAGCACATTAAAGATTTTGAAACGAACCTGCCTTCTCATATCAAACTGGCTTACCTGCCGGGTTATGGTATGGTAAAACTGAGACTAACAGGAATGGGTGATGACAAACAATCATTGGAGAAAGAACTTAACGATCAGTTTGAACAATTGAAGGCATTGGTGAAAGATCACCTGGTGACTGATACGGATGAAGGCCTGGAAACGGTGGTCGGGAAAATATTGAAAGCAAAAGGCAAAACAATGGGAACCGCCGAGAGTTGCACCGGTGGTTATATTGCCCATCTTATTACTTCTGTCGCCGGCTCATCAGCTTATTTTAACGGCAGTGTGGTGAGTTATGCCAATGAAGTCAAAGAAAATGTGCTGGGTGTACAGCATGAAACATTACGATCAGCCGGGGCTGTCAGTGAAGAAACAGTAAAACAAATGGTGAGCGGAGCCATTGAAAGGTTGAAAGCGGATTACGTGGTTGCTACATCAGGCATCATGGGTCCCGATGGAGGCACAGCCGAAAAACCGGTGGGTATGGTATGGATAGCTGCCGGCAATAAAGACAAGACCGTTGCCAAGCAATTCAATTTCCGCTTTGACCGGGAAAGAAATATCCGTCAAACGGCACATACAGCCCTTGATTTCTTACGAAAATTCATTTTGACTAACAGTTGATCGGCCGTTATGCCCAAATCGTTACCTTTGGCGCGGCGAAAAATTGCTTGCCTTCCTGACCATCTGTGTTACTGAAGCTGAAGAGTGCGACGCAACAGAAGATGAGCTTTATTCAGCCGCTGACTACCAAATAAAAATTTTATGGCAATAGTTGAATTAGTAATGCCGAAACTTGGCGAAAGCATCATGGAAGCCACCATCCTGAAGTGGCATAAACAAGCCGGTGATGCAGTAAAGATGGACGAAACCGTACTGGAAATTGCGACAGATAAAGTAGATAGCGAAGTACCCAGCACGGCCGAAGGAACCATCCAGGAAATTTTGTTCAATGTGAATGATGTAGTACCGATCGGGACCGTGATCGCCAGGATAAAAACCGGGGCCGCTGAAACTGTAACTTCCGCTCCCGTTGTAACGGCACCGGTAAAAGAAACTGTTTCTTTTGCACCTGCAGAAAAAGCAGTGGTGATGGAAGATCTCAGGCAACCTGAATTCGCTACACAGCATTCCTCTTCCAACGGGAATTCAAACCGCTTCTACTCTCCATTGGTATTGAATATTGCTGCCAGCGAAGGCATCAGTTTATCTGAACTGGAAAAAATTGCCGGCACAGGCAATGAAGGCCGTGTGACGAAGAAAGATATTTTACAATATGTGAGTGAGAGAAAGTCGGGAGGTCAGAAGTCGGAAGCCAGGGGTCAGAGAGATACAATGATGATACCTGTATCAAAGGTTGAGCAACCAGCTGCCAGTAGCCAGCAACCAGTAACCACTTACTCCGGCAACGTGGAGATAATAGAAATGGACCGTATGCGTAAGCTGATCGCTGACCATATGGTGAGAAGCAAGCATACCAGCCCGCATGTCACCAGTTTTACCGAGGCTGATGTAACCAACCTGGTGATGTGGAG
>DATDIX010000121.1:0-16886 GCA_036520835.1 Chitinophagaceae bacterium
AAAGAAAAATATCGTATTGGAAAACATCCGGGTAGAGGATTATGCGGCCGAAGGCAGGTCGCTGGCCCGGGTGGATGGGAAAGTGATCTTTATTGAAGGGGCCGTGCCGGGAGACGTGGTAGATGTACAGGTATCTAAAAGCAAAAAAGACTGGGCCGAAGGAAGGGCTTCGCGGTTCTATTCTTATTCCCCGGAAAGGGCCGCACCGTTTTGCTCTCATTTCGGGGTATGCGGCGGGTGCCAGTGGCAGATGCTTCCTTATGAAAAGCAACTGGAATATAAACAACAGCAGGTAAAAGATAACCTGCAACGGATCGGGAAAATAGCGTTGCCGGAAATGACGCCGATACTGGGCGCTGCCAAAACAAAATATTACCGGAATAAGATCGAATATACATTTGGCAATAAGCGATTCTTATTAAAAGAAGAACTGAATGATCCTGCTATCAGCGGCCAGCAGAATGTAGCCGGCTTTCATGCCAAAGGATTATTTGATAAGGTCGTTGATATAGATACCTGTTACCTGCAGGATGAACCTACCAATGCTATTCGTTTAGCTGTAAAAGAATTTGCAAGGCTGAACGACTATTCTTTTTATGATATCCGGGAGCATAAAGGCTTTTTAAGAACTATGCAGCTTCGTATCTGTACAACCGGCGAAGTGATGGTGAATATTGTTTTCGGCGAAGATGATTCTGTTAAAAGAGAAAAGTTGCTGGATCATGTGCTCAGCCGGTTCCCGTCTTTAACAACATTGCTCTATACCATCAACACCAAAAAGAACGACAGCCTGCACGATCTTGAACCCATCGCTTATCATGGTAAAGGGTATGTAATAGAAAAGCTGTCCATGGGACCCGGTGGGGAAGACTTTCAGTTCAAGATCGGGCCCAAGTCATTTTTCCAGACCAATACTTACCAGGGAGAGCAGTTGTATAAGATAGCCCGGGAGTTTGCTGAACTGACAGGTAACGAGATCGTTTATGACCTGTATTGCGGTACGGGCAGTATCGGCATATTTGTAAGTAAAAAAGCAAAAAAGATCATTGGCGTGGAAATGATCGAAGCAGCTATTGATGACGCCAGGGAGAATGCAGCTATGAATAATTTAAAAGAGGCTGAGTTTTATGCTGGCGACGTAATTGATATCTGCAATGATGAATTCTTTGCAGCGCATGGCCGGCCCGATGTGATCATCACCGATCCGCCCAGGGCCGGTATGCATGAAAAGCTGGTGAGAAAGATACTGGATATAGCTGCGCCAACCGTTGTATATGTAAGCTGTAACCCGGCTACACAGGCCCGCGACCTGAACTGGCTGGATGAAAAATATACTGTCACAAAAATTCAACCCGTAGATATGTTCCCGCATACATTGCATATTGAGAATGTTGTGCAGTTAAAACTGAAGAACTATTAATTTTACCGAATGAGTAATTTCCGATTCACCCGGCCGGATAATTTTCCCCCGGTTATCAAGAACATCATTATTATTAATGTTTTGGTATTTGTTGCGCAGATGATGTTTGACAGCCAGTATCATCTTACTCCCAAACTTGGTTTGTGGCCGGTGGAAGCTGACAACTTCAGGCCTTACCAGGTATTCACCCATATGTTCACCCATTCCCCGAATAACCTTTTTCATATCCTGTTCAATATGCTGACGCTTTGGATGTTTGGGCGCATATTGGAAAATGTGTGGGGCCAGAAACGATTTTTGTTTTTTTATCTTTCCTGCGGTTTGGGTGCAGCGCTTGCGCACATGGCTGTTGAATATTTTCAGTATAAGGAAATTCTGAATGCTATTAATTATTATGAATCACTGGGCCTTACAGCGGAAGCTGATGCCTATCGTAATGCTCCTGTTTATGCCGTTGGCGCCTCAGGTGCTGTAATGGGTGTAATGGTGGCCTTTGCATTTCTCTTTCCGAATACCCCTTTGTACATGATGTTTCTGCCGATACCGATAAAAGCTAAATGGGCCATATTAGGGTTTGTGGCCATTGATCTTTTCGGAGGTATTAATCCTGTACCGGGTGATAATATAGCCCACTTTGCGCATCTTGGGGGTGCTGTCACAGGGTTTATTATCGTCTTTCTATGGAACAAAACCAACCGGAAAACGTTGTACTAGAGAAGGAGGTGAAGGAGAAAATAGATAACTGAATTAGACCTCCGGCATTCTCATTTGACCCCTTTTATCTCCTGGGCTTGCCGAAGGAGCACTCTTAGCTTAATTTTACATTACGAACACACTCTATGGCATATTACGAAAAAGAAAGGCGACGTGTTTTACTTGGCCAGGGCAACAATGCACTGGTCACTCTCATAGCTATTAATCTCATCTTATTCGTTATACTGGCTTTTATCAATGCAGTACTACGTCTCAAATCTGAAAATGCAGCAGCGGCCAAAATTCTTTTCGACGAATCGGTGATGACATGGTTCTCGCTTCCTGCAGATGTAAGCAGTATAGCGGCTAAACCCTGGACCATTCTTACCCACATGTTTGTTCATGATGGCCTGTGGCATGTATTCGGAAACATGATCTGGCTCTGGACCTTTGGTTATATACTCCAGGACCTGACCGGCAACCGGAAAATATTCCCTGTTTTTTTATACGGTGCATTATTTGGAGCGATCGCTTTTATACTGGCTTATAATTTTTTACCGGCATTAAAACCCCACCTGGCAACACAAACAGCCCTGGGAGCTTCGGCTGGTGTAATGGCCATAGCAGTAGCTGCTACTTTTGTAGCACCGGGCTACCGCATCTTTCCCATGCTGGCCGGGGGCATACCTCTTTGGATCATTACGGGTATTTATCTTATTATTGACCTGGCCACGATACCAGTTAGTAACCCGGGAGGTCATATTGCTCACCTCGCAGGTGCACTGGCCGGTTTTTTATTTATGTATTTCTATCGCCAGGGATACGACTGGGGCTCATGGATCAATAATTTCTTTGACTGGTTTACCAACCTGTTCAATCCCGATAAACCGAAAAAAGGGAAAGTGATCAAAAGCGAGTTGTTCTATAAGTCAACCAAACAGCCTTACACGAAAACGCCGAACGTAACAGAACAGCGGATTGATGAGATACTGGACAAGATCAGCCAAAAGGGTTATGACTCTCTCAGCGATGAAGAAAAAGACCTGCTGAAACGGGCCAGCAAGAAAGACTGGTAGTGACTCATTTTGAAAAGTACAATTGGGAATTGGGAAATTTGTTTCTAACCGACCTTCCTGGCAGCATCAGGGATACATCATTTCTTTACAATTCGGGCTTCATTCAGGAAATTTCCCCCCGATAGTTATCGGGACCAAAATCGCAAAATAAGACACTGACTATTGCCCGGGTATTGGGTTAATTCATCCTAATTAGTGAAATTCGTATGTAATGGCCACCCGGTTTCGTCTTTTTACCAAACGATTTCTTATTCTTTGCAATACCGGCATTGTGTTTTTCTTTTTGCTCGCTTGCCTGTCGCCTTACCTTGACCCGCAGAAATGGTGGTTCATTTCCTTTTTGGGTATCGGCTTCCCTTTTTTATTGATAGCGGTGTTCATGTTCATGATCTGGTGGCTGTTCGTCAAAAGAAAACTTGCCGCTATCTCTGCTTTTGCTTTGGTGATCGGTCTTAAAAGTATCAGTGTTTTTTTTGCCTTCAATATTCCCAAGAAGTTTAACTATAAAAAGGAACCCGGTTCAATAAGGATCGCCAGCTGGAACGTAGCCAGGTTCATCGAGATGAAACGGAACAATAATAAAGGGAGCCAGGTAAGACTGAAGATGATGACGCTGATCAAAGAACAGGATGCCGATATTTTCTGTATGCAGGAATTCTTTCATTCCAACGATCCTGCCTGGTATGCTAACCTTGCTTATATCCGCGAAAAATTCAACTACCCTTATTATTATTATTCCCACGAGAATGATGGCGACAATCATTTCATCGGCAACATTATTTTCTCCCGTTATCCAATCATCGACAGCGGCATGATACGTTATCCCCGGCCAACGCTGCCCGAGGCGCTGATGCATGCGGACATAAAGGTCAATGATGATACGATCAGGATTTATACCACCCACCTGCAGTCGCTGCAGTTCAAAAAAAGTGATTATGAAAAAATAGACCAGATAAAAGAAGGGGAAGGCGGCCTGGTGTCCAATTCAAAAACCATTTTTTCAAAAATGAGAACGGGCATATCCTACCGGAAGATACAAACCGATATTGTGAGGCAGGTGCTCGAGGATAGTCCTTACCCTTTATTGTTTTGCGCCGACCTGAATGATGTGCCGAACTCCTATACCTACTTCAGGATAAAAGGCGGCCTGCAGGATGCTTTCCTGCGAAAAGGGTTTGGTGTGGGCAGGACCTTTTCAGCCGTATCCCCTACTCTTCGCATCGATTATATTTTTGCTGACGACCGGTTTAAGGTCAGGCAGTTCAACCGGATCGTTAAAAAATACTCTGATCATTACATGCTGGTCTCGGATATTGAATTGAAAACCCCTAACCTCCCGCATTAGCGGGACAAGCTCCAAAGGGGAATAATTGTCATAACAGGCCGGAGAATACTATTTTTGCCAACATTTATTTCCTTGCAGGTAAAGGCCGGGGCAAATAGCTATTTTAATATGAGTGAATTAAAAGTTTATAATTCTTACAGCAGGCAGAAAGAAGTTTTCAGGTCAATTACGCCGGGTCTTGTGGGTATGTATGTGTGCGGTCCTACCGTAAGTGGCGAAAGTCACCTGGGTCATGCAAGACCCTATATCACTTTTGATGTGATCTATCGTTACCTGCAATATCTCGGGTATAAAGTTCGCTATGTCCGCAATATTACCGATGCAGGACATTTTGAAGAAGAGGGGCGGGAAGCAGAAGATAAAATCTCTAAGAAAGCGGTATTGGAAAAACTGGAACCGATGGAACTGGTGCAGAAATATACCAACCTGTTTCATTGGGCCATGGAACAGTTCAATACAATTCCACCCACTATTGAACCAACGGCAACAGGCCATATTGTAGAGCAGATAGGAATGATACAGGAGATCATCAAAGCCGGTTATGCATACGTGGTGAAGGGCTCAGTATATTTTGATGTAAAAAAATATGCAGCTTCGCATGATTACGGCAAACTGAGCGGAAGAGTGATCGATGATCTTTTAGAAACAACAAGAGAACTGGAAGGGCAGGAAGAAAAAAAAGACAGGGCCGATTTTGCATTATGGAAAAATGCAGCGCCGGAACATATCATGCGCTGGCAAAGCCCCTGGGGTGTTGGCTTCCCCGGCTGGCATATTGAGTGCTCGGCGATGGCCACAAAATACCTGGGAGCCCAGTTTGATATTCATGGCGGCGGCATGGATCTTTTATTTCCTCATCATGAAAGCGAGATAGCACAAAGCACTATCTGCAATCATGCAGCGCCGGTCCGCTACTGGATACACAATAACATGATCACTATTAACGGCCGCAAGATGGGAAAGAGTTATAATAATGTGATCAAACTGACGGAACTGTTCAGCGGCGACCACCCGATGCTCGAAAAAGCCTTTCACCCGATGGTGATCCGCTTTTTTATTTTACAAACCCATTACAGGAGCACACTTGATTTCAGCAATGAAGCATTGCTGGCTTCGGAGAAAGGATTGAGAAGACTGTGGGATGCGTATGAGAAGTTAGGAGTTATGAGTTATGAGCCGGGAGCGGGAACATCCGATCATGATCTTGAAGCCAAAAGCATAAAGCTGATTGCCGAGCTGGATGAGTTCATGAATGATGATTTCAGTACGGCGAAAGTGCTGGCCAATATATTTGAGCTGGTACCGGTTATCAATTCCATGAAGGATAAAACGATCCCGGTATCGGCATTGTCTAAAGAAACTTTTGAATTGCTGAAAGTAAAATTGAAAGTATATATTGAAGATATACTTGGGTTAAAGAGTATAACAGAAGCAGACAATGAAAGGCTGAAAGGTGTGATGCAGTTACTGATAGATATAAGGAAGGAAGCAAAAAACAAAAAAGACTTTGTTACTTCTGATAAGATACGGAACCAGCTTGCGCAATTGGGCATTACATTGAAAGATGAGAAAAGCGGGGAGATGAGCTGGAATATTGAGTAAAAAATGATAAGACCCATACATAACCCTGTGCGATGAGCACAGGGTTTTTTTATTGATCTTGTTTTTGGTTAAACAAACTCACTCCCATTACCCCGCGATTCACTACCTCGTTGTAACGATTCACTCCCGGTGCGGTACAAAATGCTTTTTTCCCTGTTGTAATGCATAAACAAAACAATTTTACTATGGAACTCAAAAAATTATTCAGGAAAACAAGCCTCGTTTTAGCACTCAGTGCCCCATTGCTGATCACCGGTTGCGACAAAGATGATGATGATCCGGCGCCCGCCAGCAATACCATTACAGATGTAGTAGTAGCCGGAGCTGACTTTAGTGTCCTGGAAGCAGCTGTTGTCAGGGCAAATCTCCAGGCAACATTGAGCGGAACAGGCCCTTTCACGGTATTTGCACCGGATAATGCTGCCTTCGCTGTTGCCGGCATCAGTGAAGCGGTGATCAATACACTTACACCAGCCCAGGTGCAATCACTTTTATTATATCATACACTTGGGGCAAAAGTACTGGCTGCAGATGTGCCTGCCGGTCCTAATGCTAAAGTAACTACAGCCGGCGGGGACTCTGTTTTTGTTACTAAAAATGCCAGTGGTGTTTATATCAATGGTATTAAGGTATCACAGGCTGACATCAGTGCAGACAATGGTGTTATTCACAGAATTGGACGTGTGCTAAATCCCCCGGTGGGAAATATTGTAGAAACGGCTGTGGCCAGTGGCCTTGATTCACTGGTAAAAGCAGTGACACGGGCTACAACAGCTCCCGGCGGCGACCCTGCTTTGGCCAATACATTGAGTACAGCTAAGCTGACTGTGTTTGCTCCGACAAATGCAGCATTTACTCAATTACTCGGAGCACTCAGTCTCACCAATATTAATGACATTCCGGTTGCGACCCTTCTTGCAGTTCTCCGTTACCATGTAGTTGGTGGCCGTGCTTTTTCTTCAGATCTGGCTAACGGCAACCTGCCTATGCTGGCCGGTGGCAATACTACCATCAACCTGACTAACGGAACCGGCGGTGGCCCAACTATCACTGGTAATGGTAATGGAACAAACAGGTCAAATATCACTGCTACGAACATTGTGTGCAGGAATGGTGTTGTACACCTGGTTGACCGTGTGTTGTTGCCGTAACGATCTTTTTCTGCTGCCCCCTTTGAAAGACCTTTAAACAGTCCCGGCTATGCCGGGACTGTATTAATAAATATGCCTTATGTTCAATCATCGCTACAGGTATTTCTTTATACTGGCTCTTTCCGTGTATGCTTTTTTGAACACGCTATTATGTGAGGTATACCGGTATTTTAATATTACCATTGAATGGTATTATGCTGTACTCACTATTTTTCTTGTCACTTTCTTTACATGGGAGGGAAACAGGCTTATAGAGCCGGCACTTAAAAAAAGATTCTCTCCTGCAAAAAATAAAGTCCGCTTCCTTGCTTTCTTTTTTATCAGCGGGGGTATATTATCATTTACATCGGCTTCCGTCGTGGTTTATTTCATAGGTAATGTACTCCATGACTACGGTTGGCAGCAGAACATTAATCCCTTAAAACTGAATATCATTTATGCAGGCCTGATCAATCTCTTTTTTCATTTATTGAATACGATCTTTTTCTTTTTCCGGGAGTACCGGCGGCAATGGAGTGAGGCAGAAGAATTACGTCGCAGCAGCGCACAGGCGCAGATGCAATTGATAAAAAGCCAGATCAATCCTCATTTTTTATTCAACAACCTGAATGTGCTGTCGGGTATGGTGATCAGGGACAACCCGGATGCCAACCGTTTTATAGAAGAGTTCTCGAAAGTGTACCGGTATATTCTTAATAACCAGAACAAAGAACTGGTGGAATTGCGTTCTGAACTTGAATTCATCAACCCTTATCTTTTTTTACTCAACAAACGATTTGACCAGGGCCTTACCCTGGATATCCGTATCCCGGATCAATATATGACCTGGCATGTGGTACCGGCGGCCCTTCAGATGTTAATAGAAAATGCAATCAAGCATAATATTGTATCAAGGAATAAACCCCTGCACATAGATATTCATGCCAATGAGAACGAGGTATTGGTTGTTAAAAATAACCTGCAGCCCCGGCAGGTATCAGAGCCTTCTACACAAATAGGCCTGCAAAATATTATCAAGCGGTATGAACTGATCAGTGGCAGGAGCGTTATTGTCAGGAAGACGGATGAAATCTTTGAGGTGACGTTGCCATTATTAAACTTAAACTGACGGCCATGAAAATAGTGATCGTTGAGGACGAAAAGCTTGCTGCTGAACGGTTGCAAACCCTGGTTCATGAATATGATCCGGCTATAGAAGTGTCCGCTTGTTTAGAGAGTATTGAAGAAACTGTACGATACCTTAAACAAAAGCCACACCCTGATCTGTTGTTGCTTGACATTCATTTATCCGACGGGCATAGCTTTGAAATATTCAAGCAGGTCAGCTATAACAAGCCGGTCATTTTTATTACAGCGTATGACAGTTATGCACTGGATGCTTTTAAAATGTTCAGCATTGACTATATTCTAAAACCTGTTACATTAGATGCACTCGCCGGGGCCATGAATAAACTCCGATCACTGGCTGTTTCATTTTCCGCTACTGACCTTAACAGGCTGATGCCCGAATGGCAAAATAACCGGTATAAAAAAAGGTATCTAGGAAAAGTAGGCCAGCGTTTATTTTTTATTGATGCGGCCGATATTGCTTTTTTCCAGGCTGATAATAAGATCGTTTACCTCGTCGATAAGGAAAGCAACCGCTATGTGGTAGAGTATACCATGGAGAAACTGGAAGAGCAGCTTGACCCGCAGCAATTCTTCCGTCTGAACAGGAAGTTCATTGTTCGCATTAATGCGATTGAACAGGTAAAGCCTTATTACAACAACCGACTGAAGATATGCGTGAAAGGCATTACGGAATTGGAAGATATGGTGATCAGCCGCGACCGGGTAGCGGATTTCAGGTCCTGGGCAGAGTCATTATGATCGGGAACAATCCCTGCTCATGCCTTTTTTGCCGCTCTCAGCATTTCCCTTTTTCCCCGCGGCCCTGAAATTCTTTCTGTTTTAAACCCTGCGGCCTGCATAGCCCTTCGCACATCTCCCTTGCTGCAATAAGTAACGAGTATACCGTCGTCATACATCATCCTGTATAGATTTTCAAAAACTTCCTTTGTCCATAATCCAGGTTGTGCTGCCGGCGCAAAGGCATCAAAATATACCAGGTTGAAAAGCCGGCCGGAAGAAAAATTGACCAGGTTGCAGTTTATTTTATGAATCGTAAACAAAGGGGTAATAGCAATATCCTTCTCCCAATCGCATTGATGTATTTGTTCAAAAGCCGTTTGCAGACCCGGTTTGTCCAATAGCCGGCAATAATTCAATAAATGAACTTCCCTGGTATCCAGTGGAAACAGTTCAATAGCGGTATAGTGAACAGGCAGTTGAAGTTTTTCATTTTCAATTTGAGTGAGCAAAGCATTTAACCCGGTGCCGAATCCCATTTCAAAGATGCGGATAGTGTCAGACGTCCCGCCTTTGGCGGGAGCGTCTGACACTTTATATAAACCCGCCTGTATATAAACATGCAGCGATTCCTGTATAGCGCCATGAAGGGAATGATAGGTCACATTCATTTCCGGGACAGCGAGGGTATGCGAGCCGTCTTTTGTGATAACAGGTTGCCGTTGCATGAAACAAAATTCTATATTTATTTCCTTTAAAACACCCCGGATCAGCTATGCACTACGTAAAACATCTTTCCAAAGACAAAGAGCTGAAGAAGCTGATCAGGCAGCACGGCACATTTAAACTGGAAAAGAAGAAGGATCCCTGGCTCTATCTCTGTTATTCCATCATGAGCCAGCAGTTAAGCACCAAAGTTGCTGCTGTCATCAAAAAAAGATTTCTTGACTTATATGACGCTGAACCAACACCCCGGCAGGTAACCGATACACCGTTTGAAAAACTGAGGGGCATTGGCATGAGTAGTGCCAAAGTAAGTTATGTGCAGAATGTGGCCCGCTTTGAGATCGAACAGGGAATGGGTTTTGCCAAACTGGAAAAAATGAGCAATGAAGAAGTGATCGCTTATCTAACGCAGATAAAAGGCGTGGGCCGCTGGACCACGGAAATGCTGCTCATGTTTGCCCTCTGCCGCGAAGACCTGTTCGCCATGGACGACCTGGGATTGCGGCAGGCCGTGACCGGTTTGTATCAGCTGAAACAACGGAAAAAGAAAACACTGGATGCGGCCATATTAAAGATCACCGATCAGTGGGCGCCTTACCGCACTTATGCCTGCCTGTATCTGTGGCGCTGGAAGGATAATGCCCCCGGGAAATAACCCCGGCTCCGGGAAAAATTCCGCATTTTTGCGGGACAAAGTTTTCGGGTCCCGGCTTCTATCACGCGGCCGGATGACAAGGATCATTTTCATTGAGCTATTTATTGTTTGTCTTTGTAGTATCGTAACCTGCAGAAAAGGCAATCCGTTCCTGAAGAATCTTCCGCGACCTGCCGAAAATTTTTGAGCTGAGGGTTATTACAAAAATGTTTATACCATTTATTAATCAAATATTCAATGCAATGAAAAAGTATATTATCACCCCGTTCTTACAACCGGTATTGATCTTTTCATTTTTAGTAATAGCGGGTATGGCAGGAGCTCAATCAAGCAAGGACAAAAAAATAATTGTGGACTGCGACACGGCCAAAGCGGAATTCCTCCGTACGGATGCCTTATTGAAAAATGTGTTTGCTAGTGCCTATGGTTATGCGATCATCCCTAATGTGGGCAAGGGAGCTGTGGGTGTGGGCGGCGCCTCCGGGAATGGCATCGTTTATGAAAGAGGAGGTATAGTGGGAAAGGTAAAGATGTCACAGGTGACCGTAGGCTTTCAGGTTGGCGGGCAGGCATACAGGGAACTCATATTTTTTGAAAACAAGGCAGCGCTGGACCGTTTCAGGGCGAACAAAGTTGAATTCTCGGCACAGGCTTCTGCCGTTGCGGCCACGGCCGGCGCTTCTGCCAACGTAAAATACACAGATGGGATCATGATATACACCCAGCAAAAAGGCGGGTTGATGTACGAAGCATCGGTGGGCGGGCAAAAATTTAAGTTCTCCAAATTTTAGCAGCTGAAACCGGGATCTGATCACCAGGGTATGGGTTGTAAAAACAGCTATGCAGGTATCTAACGATATCCTGGCTCCGTCTTTTATGGTTTTTTACTATCTAACTTCCGGCGAACGGTGTCCCGAAGATGCCGACTGCCAGTTCTAACCAGATGAGGAAGAGTGCTACCAAAATAACTCCGCAGAGGATGATGCGGTGCCCGGTTTTCTTTACCTTCCTCAATACCAGCTCACACATGAGACCAGTGCCGAGCAGCAGGACACCCATGCCAACAAAATCAGGCAGGGTCCATTTCACTTCATTGGTGAACTGCATCGCTATTAATGGTATGAGCAACAGGAGTACTACTGTGAGTACAATGCCGGTAAGTCTTTTGTTTTGCGTAGTCATAAAATGGTTTGTTTTTTATAATGATTTTCTTGCCTGTCTCTTAAATTAAAAAGCACTTTGTGTTTCAAAGTAAGTGATTATTTGTGAAACCAGCAAATGAATTCCCGGAAAATTTTGTTTGTATGTTGGTTGAGTTATAAAAACCGGTCAGTATTTCTTCCGTACCCGGCCCTGACCCGCTTCATTTCCAGGCGAATGTCACTTGCGGGGGCATTTGAAATACTATAGCCGTGAGTTTACCTGTCAGCCCGTTTGAACTGGATCCATTCCAGGCGTTGCCTTTAGATTGTGCTTTTGGGATCTTCATTTCTCTTAAAGACGAATGCAAGTGTCAGCATTGCCAAAGGAGCAGTAATGGCCCAGGGATATCCAAGCGCTAAGAGTTTTTCAGAAAAATCAGGATAGAAATAAACAATGGTGATAAGTGGTGTCACTAAACCATTAGCGAGAAGTGAAGCCCTTGCATATTTCTGTTGCCGGGATTTGTCGAGCGCCGGTACTGCAAAGAGCATTGCGATCCCCATAAAAATGTATCCCAAGGCATCAAAATCCCAGAAAAGGGAATGAGGTGTTTGTTCAAGAATACTGATCTCGTTGCCGCTTCCTTTTAATTTCATGGGAATAACGGTTGCCAGCTGAACTACATAATTGGAAGTGACAAAGACAGCATAAAGAGTAGTAAAGACAATGGCTGCATGGGTCCAGAATCTCTTTTCAGGAGGGGTGATGTAGTGTAGAGCAAGAATTTCAATTATAAAAGGAATAACAATACAGAGAGATGTTCCGTATATGAGGATCTCATCAAAAGGATACGGTATCACCCGCCGGACCTGCAGTAGCTGGACAATGCAGTAGGAAATAGTAAAGATGAATGCAAGCAGACCTGCCCGGAACCCGGCAATGCGTACACTTTTCATGTATGCAAAGTATTACCGGAACTGTCTTTCACAAAAGGATAAAGGTTATCCCGCAGGATGATTAATATCATCACAGCTTATTGGAAAATTAATGTAAATGCAGGAGAGTGTCAGCAAGCGGGGTGTGTTCAATCAGGACAGCGGCTGTTGCTTTACTTTGATTTCTGAATCTCAATAATTTTTGAGTAAACTTTCTTAACATCTTGTATCATGTCAAGTGCTGGCGTGAATTGCATTCCAGGCCACCAATTCATTCCATGGCTCCACCTCATGAACGGGTTCCTGGGCCCGATATTTATTGTCCCGCTTCCGTCGCTTTTTTCATTGTATTCAATATCTGACAACGTCCTTATGTTGAGTGATTTTATTGTTTTTTTGAAAAGCCCTGACTTTATAATAATTCTATCTTCTGTCAGGCCATAATATGTGCTGCCACGTTGTTTTGCATCAATGATAAATCGCCCAAAGACAAAAATAAGCCCGATTACTACGAATGGTATTCCAAACATTGCAAATAATATAGAACCTTTTGAGGCCATGATTACCCAAAAAACTGCAAATCCACACCATAGCAGGCTAAAGGGTATTAGAAAGATGTCAGCAGTTCTGAATACAACTCCTTTTTTGGGTTGCCCGGCCCAAATTAATTTTTCATTTGTGTCTAAATGTTGTTGTAATTCTGTCGTTATATTAAAGTCCATAATTTATTTGTATCTGATCCATTATTTTTTTACATGCTAGTTTGTTGCAATAGCCGCTAATGGTCAGGGCTTTCTGCTCCCGCCAAAGGCGGGACAAGTTGTGCTGTCCAAAGGACTCCTTCGGAGATATTCCGTGATTCGTCAGCCCGGGCTGTTGCTGGGTAAAGTTAATGCAGTTAATTCAGTTGATGTTATATTCGGATGCCGTTCTGAGTTTCGATGTGTGGGATACATATCGGGGCAGCCGATTAATAATCAGCTGCTTAATATTATACATTTCGCGTTGTTATTGCTTCAATACAATTTTGTTTGCATGCTAATCATTTCATTTCAACCTTGTGTGAAAAATTTAATTTGAACGAGAATTGAATCTTATTGCCATTCGAATAAAAGCCGTCGCTAAAATTGTGTCGCTTTCCATACTGGTATTCAATTCCAAACATCGCATTGTCTGCCGGGTAACAGCGCAGGTTGATCAATGCATATTCTCCCCTTCTGAATGCATCAGGAGATTGCAGGTCAGCATTCTTAATGTTTATCATTGAATAACCTGCCGAGCTTTTCAGTTTCGGGGTCCATTCAAGTTCAACGAAGCTTAAAAACCCCCATGCCGGTAATGCTTTTCCTTTTACCGGTGATAACGGATTCCCGGGGTTGGACCCTAATGCAACATCCGGTGAGGGGTCGGCCATATAATTTTCAAAACCCTCACCATATTCTCCCTGTAATTTAAATTTCAAACGTTTTCCGGCATTGATCACCGTGCTGGCATTAAAGCCCCAGCCAATATCGCTTCCACTTAGATCCTGCGACGGGGTAGGAGATATGTCCTTCCATTCAAGATATTTTGCGATGGCTCCAACTTGTGTGTGACCCCATTTCCAGTTATGCCTGTAATGTGTTACCAGGTTTGGTAATGGTAACCGGGGTTTCACATTTTGAATGTCAACACTATTCGAATAATCAGTTCCATCTGCTGTAGCTCCCGGCCTTTCGAATGCAATAGCGAATCTTTCTTTTTCAGTATAGACAGGAGTGTAACGCAACTGTATGTTTAAAAAGAAAATCCGGGAGCTCGGTCCCCAGTAATCCAGTGTGACAGGAAACACTTCTGTATCCATAAAGGTTGATGGAGTTTGACCGGCAATAAACTTTCCCAGTTGTGCAAATCCATTTACCAAATGAATAGTGGTTTGTCCCACATCTTTTCCAAATCCAAAAAGATCAAAATCAAACTGTGTTTTTAACTCGCCAAACCTTGTGGCCGTGCTGCTCCTCACTCCCAGCCTTGTCTGCCTTACACTGATAAAATAATTACCCGATGTCCCAAATTCATTTTTATACTTTGGTAATTTGGTTGGCCTCATCACATCAAACCAATTGGGATCAATGGAATTAAAATTGTAGCCTCCGTCTGTTAGAATGAATCCATAGACTTCGAAACTATTTTTATCGGTCTGTGCAAAAGAAAAGACAGGAAGCAGTGTGATCAATAATTGAATGAAAAATTTTCTTTTGCACTTTTTTCCACGGATCATTCCTTTTAATTGAGTCATTAAAGTGTAGCAAGATTTTTCCAGAAACGCTCCAGGCTTTCATCACCTCCGAAAAGCGTTGTGAAGATGGTAGAATCAGC
The DNA here is from genome assembly GCA_036520835.1 of Chitinophagaceae bacterium. Lineage (GTDB taxonomy): Bacteria > Bacteroidota > Bacteroidia > Chitinophagales > Chitinophagaceae > VBAT01. Next base: position 14,953 of record DATDIX010000121.1, read on the forward strand.
TAATAAAATATCACCGGCCCTTTCTTCATTGGGCGGCATCCAGAGAAACATATTGAACTCCCGGTTACCGGCTTCAATAAACGGGTGCGGATGCGTCATGTCGATCGGCTGACGGGCCAGTACGTGGATCAGTTTAGGGTCATCAGTGGTAACAGCATAATGCGGCAGGTGCATGTGAAAATTAAAAGTGTTGACACCATTGAGCCAGCCACGTTTATCAAAGTCCATTTGCTTGGAAAGTGGTACCAGTTGATTTTTTGTTCCTGCAACAGTTGCGGGCCGTAAACCAAACCTGTTTTCAACAGGAACACCTAAGCCTTTCATCAATGACCTGGTATATGTTCCAAAACGTTGTTGCCTTGGCACAAGCGGATCGCCATGATGTTTATATTCCTGTTGCCGCTGATTCAGGTCTTGAGAAAAACCCACATCATGATGCGGGCTAAGCACTAAACAGGTGCCTTCTCTTTTTAAGAATTTCTTTATGGCTTCAATTTCTTCCGGTGACGCCTCCTGTTCTGTGATCATATGATCAAGACCAAACACCATAAGTGTATCTGTATCGTTAAGTATCCTTTCGTCTATTGGCAGTCGTTGCCCGGCCTGGTCAATACGCTGGTAATCCGGAACGTGAAAGCCTGTTACGCTTTCTACTACTTGCTGAAATCTTACAATACTGAGATGGAAAAGTTCGAGGGTACCTGCGATGCCCTGCAAAAACATTTTTTCAGAGTACTCAATTGATTCATAGAAAGGCCAGAGAACACGACGCACTTCTGTAAAAGTTGAAAAACGATTGTCCATTTCGGTTATATCCCTGTTTGCTTCCCATGGATAACTCCATGTCCAGTAAACACTGAATCTTCTTTTACCTGCAATGAATTTACGGGGAGTACTAATTTGATTATACAATCTTGGAGATGGGTAACTCATTGACTACGATATTAAGTTGTGAGGCAAAAATTATTTTAATGAGGCCAGGTATTTTAAACCCTTAATGCCGGGCAAAAAGAAATAAGCGCCACCTGTTACGGTGGTAAATGCATTCAACCCTTTCAATTTCTTTTTTATCGGCCGCCTGGGTATGGTCAGTTCAAAAGGACCATCATTGCTTCCGGCAAATGGATCTTTCTCATTCAGTTCCTGGAATTCCGGATCATTGGCCCAAACCGATATTAGAAATTCAAATTGCCTCGCCAGGTCTGCACAACCTCCAAATACCGCAATACCCCGGTTAGCGCCATCATCCGGTGCATCTTCAGGAAGATAGGGACCATAAGTTCCCCCCCTGCGAATGATCAACCTCCTGTTCATGATCCTCGATACCCTGCTATCTCGTACGTTCATTCTTCTTATATGAGAAGTTACGGGACACGCATATCCTTTGGGGTCCATTTTCTCATAATCAAAATTGTTATTCCTTTTATCATCGAATCCAAGTTCCCGGTCATCTTTATCAGGTGAAAGAACAAGAGGCGCTCCTGTTTTTCTCCATCGACCCATAATTTTAGCTGCAACCAATTCCTGCTCTTCAGGCGTTTTTCCATTTTCTTTCAAAAAATCACGAAAGGCGCCTACATGTTCACGGATCTTTCGATAGCCAAGAAAGCTTCCGTTCTTTGAAAGAATTTCCGGTTTCGGTTGAACCGGGATCACCCCAGCGTCATCAGGATACCCGAGAAAGAATTCACCTGGTTTACTTGGAGCATTTGAGCCCGGTGTTGCTTCAATTCCCATTCCTTCAATGACAGGGGTTGTTATTCTGTCCCTGTAACCAAAATGCTCGTGAACATAATCTAAAGGTGGGACAGCTTCAATAAGTAATGTCGAGAGTATTTCAACTCCCGGGTTGGCTTTCAAATATTCATCATGCTGTTTTATACATCTTTCTCTCTCTGCTTTGTCGCGGGCAAAAAGGATAACAACTGCATGAA
>DATDIX010000122.1:0-11210 GCA_036520835.1 Chitinophagaceae bacterium
ATTCTCTCTTTCATTATAGGTAGGTATGATGACTAATTTCTCCATGTAGTATAACAGCAAGTAACGAATTTACGATAATCGCTAAAAGCTTCTCTGTTAAAATTGTTCACAGGCAAAATGCAGGGATCAGACCTTTTTTAACATGGTCCGTGTATATATTTCCGTAAGCTTCTGCTTAGTGTGCTGGGGAAAATCGCCTTTCATCATCCAGTCATAATACTGAGGTTCAGCTTTTAGCACCTCAGACACCGGGCGGCCTTTGAATTTGCCAAAATTGAATACCTCCACTCCATTTTCCATTACAAAACGACGTGCAAAATCCACGATCACCTCCTCACCAATGGCTTTTAATATCGTATCAACGGTATTTCCAAGAGCGGGGTAATGCTCCAGTTGCGCTTCCAATATCTCATGCGTTGCGGCGGCATCCGCTTCGGCGCTATGGGCCGATTCCAATGTCTTGCTGCAATAGAATTTATAGGCTGCCCCGAGTGTGCGTTGCTCCATCTGGTGAAATATCTTCTGCACATCTACCAACTTTCTACCTTTCGTATCGAAGTCAACACCGGCACGCAGAAATTCTTCAACCAGCAGGGGGATGTCAAACCGGTTTGAATTGTATCCTGCTATATCACAATTATCGAGCATTTGCTTCAACTCCTGGGCCACCTGCTTAAAAAGTGGTGCATCCTTCACCATTTCATCTGTAAATCCATGAACATCTGTTGAGGCTTTGGGGATCGGGATCCCGGGATTAATGATCTTTCGTTTTATACTCTTTGAGCCGTCAGGCAGGATCTTTATGATAGCGATCTCAATGATACGGTCTGTGCCCAGGTTTATACCGGTAGTTTCAAGGTCAATAAATGCAAGGGGTTTTTTCAATTGCAACATCAGGTTAGCGTTTGTCTTTAGTTATCAAAGCGGTAAAGGTACTTAGTTTGAATTTTTCAAAAAAAAGGAAAATTATCATATAAAAAATAAAATCTATTCAATTTCCCCGGAAATTAAGGCCTAACCATTACTTTATTCTGTTCCATTTCCTTTAAAAGCTGGCTTTCGGGCTATATATTTGCATAATAATTGCTGAACTAAAGCGTTTATCCTCAAATACTACTTACATGAAAAACAGAGTTCTTCCCATTATAGCCCTTGTTGTGCTGGTATTAGCGATAAGTTCTTGCTACTCATCACGTAAATACAAAACGGGCTGCCCGTCAAACGTAAAGCTAATTCCCAATTCAGAGGTGAATAAAAAGGCTGCCTGAGTGTAGACCTCCAGCCCGTCCAAAAATAGTTTGAACACAACCAGGTTCTTCCCTTAAAGTCCGTTGACATTAATAAAATTGACAAGGGCCGCAGTATTTTTTAGCTTCAGCTTCTTGAGTATATTATAGCGGTGCACCTCTACTGTTTTCAATGATATTTCCAGCTTTTGTGCAATCTCTTTAGATGATAATCCCTGTTTGATCAGTTGGATAATATCTATCTCTCTCCTGGATAAGTTGTTCATGTCACCCTGCTCAACGTCTTCTTCCAGCTCTTTTTGAGCCAGGATATTCTTTACTTCATCGCAGATATACTTCCGGCCACTACTTACTTCCATGATCGCTTTGATCATTTCATCTTTTGATGAGTTCTTGGTTACATATCCCATTGCCCCAAGTTGCATCATCCGTTTGGCATAAGCAGGCATGGTATGCATAGAAACAGCGATGACCTTTGATCCGGGAGAATATCTGGTAATGAGTTTTGTAGCATCAAAGCCGCTTACCGGCGACATGTTCACATCCATCAAAACAATATTTGGCTTCAGGTTCTTTACAATTTGTACAGCCTCTTCTCCATTGCTGGTTTCCCCTACTACTGAAAACCGTGAATCGCTGTTAAGAATGAATGACCACGAATCTCTTATCAATTTGTGATCATCCACCAGTACAATGGTGATCTTTTCCATATGAAAGCTTGTTGAATGTTAATAGGAAAATGGTTTAAGAATATAAGTTATGAAAAAAAATAATGCGAGAAAAATATATATAGATGCCACTGTGATTACAAGATCTTTTTGCCCGCTAAAAAGTGAAGCCGTCATGACGGATTGAAATTATGAGAACACAAACTTAGTTGTGGAGCTGAGGGGAGTCGAACCCCTGTCCAAACATATTCATCAAAAGCTTTCTACATGCTTATTTCATTATTGATTGTCGGCGGCATACAGGAAATGAACAAACCGATATACCGCTTAGCTGGATGGTCTTAAGTTGCAGTCACAGCCTTCAGCAACAGCATCCTGTTTTGTTTTTGAGTCGGCGGGCAGGGCATGGTAACAGAACAACCGGCCCCGCGGCCCTAATGACTAACTAATCACTGATTAGGCAGCCATGGCATACTGAGTATTGCCATTTATAGTTTGAATATTCAGATTAATGTGCTAATTATCCAACGCACAGCATGCTTACACTTTCAAAGACCTATGCTGTCGAAACCGGGACAGCCCCATATAGTGAAACACTTGACAATTGTCAAATGTTCAATGCAAATATAGCTTACTTCCCCCAGCCAAACCAATCATTTCCGTTCGCATATAACATTAACAACAACAACAGTATCATCCCCGCCATTTGCGCATATTCAAGGAACTTTTCATTTGGCTTCCGCCTGGTGATCATTTCATACAAAGTGAACATTACGTGGCCGCCATCCAATGCCGGTATGGGTAAAAGGTTCATAAATGCCAGCACGATGGACAGAAATGCTGTTATATTCCAGAAAGATTCCCAATCCCATTCGGTAGCAAAAACAGATCCGATCGCTTTGAATCCACCCACGGCTTTATATGCCTCCGTTTCAGGATCCAGTATCAATTTGAACTGATCAATATAACTGCTCAACTTCTGACCGGATTTTCTGACACCCGCAGGAAAAGCTGAAAAGAACCCGTATTTAGTAGTAATGACCGTATAGGCCCCTATGCTATCATACTGTTCATAGTTTAACATATTTATGCCAAGCCTGCCATATCCATTCACCTTGTTTGAAAGTATCACTGTATCAGTGCCACGTAAAACTTTGACGGATACAACGCCATTCTTATGCTTTGAACCAATAGTGTTGATCTGGTCCATGAATTCTACCGGCTCATCGTTTACACTAATGATCCTGTCTAATGGCTGAAGACCTGCCTTTTTACCATAAGCCGTATCATCATCGTCATATTCACCAACAATAGTTGGTACACGCATGGTGATCAACTGTCTTTTTTTATCTTTCCGGGTCACCAGTTTACCAATCAGGTTTTTTTCAATTTCCAGTTCTTTTAGCTGCCCGTTACGCTCAATTAATACTTTGCGTCCGCCAATCAATACCTTCGGCTGAATGTCCTCAAAGAATTTTATAGAATCACCATCTACTGCAATCACTTTATCACCGTTCTCAAAACCTAACTTAGTCATCAGTGAATCTGTGACCCATATCCCGTTCTTTACGCTGGCTATCGGAATATTCCTCTCGCCCCAGACCATAAGCACAAAAGCATAGATCACAAAAGCCACCAGTACATTCATGATGACACCACCAAGCATTACGATCAACCGCTGCCAGGCAGGTTTACTTCTGAACTCCCATTCTTTTGGCGGCAGTTTTAATTGCTCCTTATCCATACTCTCGTCTATCATCCCGGATATCTTTACATAGCCCCCCAATGGCAGCCACCCGATCCCATAAACCGTATCACCCACTTTCTTTTTTACCAGGGCAAACCAGGGATCAAAAAAAAGGAAGAATTTCTCTACCCGGCAACCAAACCAACGGGCAGTAATATAATGGCCGAATTCATGCAGGACTACAAGTATGGAAAGGGCAAGTAATAATTGCCCGACCTGCACACTTACTGATGCCCAATTGATAGCTAAAAGAATCATATATTAATTGTAAAAGGCTGTTTATTAAAATAGTCTGCAAATATCCGGGAAATAAAAGACTTTACTAAGCCGTTGATAAATTATTTGAAATTCTTCTGACGGGATGTTCTTTGTGTCAAAGACGAATAAGATCGGCGGCAAATGTGCGGGCCTCTCCATCACTTTCAAAATACTCTTCCAGTGTTGGCTTTTCTATATACGTTATTTTCTGCATGGTCTTCTCCACTACATCCGTCATGTCAAGGAAGTTGATCCTGTTGCGGAGAAACGCATACACCGCTATCTCATTGGCCGCATTCATAATGGAGGGAAGATTACCACCTTTATTCAATGCTTCTATTGCCAGCGACAGGTTCCGGAATGTTCTTACATCCGGGTCTTCGAATGTGAGTGTGTTCACTTTTTTAAAATCATATCGGGGGAACTGGTTGGGTATCCTTTTGGGAAAAGCCAGTGCATACTGAATAGGTAATTTCATATCGGGCAATCCCATCTGTGCTTTGATACTTCCGTCTTCAAACTGGACCATACTATGAATGATACTTTGGGGATGGATCACTACCTGTATTTGCTCGGGTTTCAGGTTAAACAGCCATTTTGCTTCGATCATCTCCAGGCCTTTATTCATCAGCGTGGCCGAATCAATAGTGATCTTGGCGCCCATACTCCAGTTTGGATGCTGCAGTGCATGTTCTCTCTTTACATTGACAAGGTAGTTGGGTTTTCTTCCGAGAAATGGACCACCGGAAGCGGTCAGTACAACCTTCTCAATTTTGTTTCTCACTTCACCGACCAGGCATTGAAAAATAGCCGAATGTTCTGAATCAACCGGGATGACCGGTACCCGTTTTTCCACAGCCCTTCGCATGACAATATCACCAGCCACTACCAATGTTTCTTTATTCGCCAATGCAATGGGCTTGCCAATACCGATCGCTTTTAATGTTGGCCGCAGACCGGCATAACCAACTATACCTGCAAGCATCAGGTCATAACAATCAATCGCTGCTACTTCTTCCAATGCTTTCTCCCCGGCAAATACTTTTATATCAGTAGAAGAAAGTGCGGCCTTTACTTTTTCATATTTCCGCTCATCAGCAATGACCACCATATTGGGGTTGAACTTCAAAGACTGTTCTATCAGCAGTTCTTCATTACTATGAGCTGTCAGTATCTCCGCAGAAAATTTATCCGGGTTAGCAGCGATCACTTCCAGCGCCTGTGTGCCGATAGAGCCGGTAGATCCGAAAATTGCAATTCTCTTTATAGGTTGTTCAGAAGTCATTTAGTTCATTAAATTTAATAGTCCGGAAGACGGAAAGTCCGAAGTCAGTAAGACAGGCCTTTTATTTTGATAATTCTTCCGGACTTTCCGTCTTCCGGACATTCGGACTAACTATTGGCCCATTTTACCAGTTCATCTGCGATCTTCCTGTCGTTGCTCAACCGGGGCACTTTGTTCTGGCCCCCTAATTTACCGACAGATTTCATGTAATCAATAAAACCGTTTTTCCTGACAGCCCTTATTTTTAAAGGTTCCAGGATACTTCCGCTGATAAGGTCGCCATAATAAACATTCTTCCCCTGTAGTGTTTCATCCAGCTTCCTGGCAAACTCCTGCATATTCGAGGGTGTATTCTCAAATTCAATAAACCATTCATGATAAGATTTCCCTCCTCCATTACTTACATAAGGCGCTACGGTAAATTCAGTGATATGGACATTTGCTTCTTTTGCTGCTTTCAGCAAACTATATTCAACCTCCTCCCCGATCACATGCTCGCCAAATGCGGAAATAAAATGCTTGGTCCTGCCCGTTACCACCAACCGATAAGGATCAACAGAAACGAACTTTACCGTATCCCCGAGATTGTAGCCCCATAAACCGGCATTACTGTTAATGATCATTGCATAGTTCTCCCCGGTTTTTACATCCTTCAATGACAATCTTGCCGGGTTATCATTGAATATCTCACCTGCGGGTACAAACTCAAAGAATATCCCGCTATTGGTATTTAATAAAAGTCCTTCTGCATTCTGCGAATCCTGGAAAGCAAAGAATCCTTCGCTGGCCGGGAACAGTTCAATCGTATCTATTTTCTTCCCGATACTTTCGAACAATTTTGCCTTGTAGGGTTCAAAATTCACCCCGCCCTGTACCATCACACTAAAGTTGGGAAATATATCAGCTACTTTTTTACCCGTCCGCTTTATCAGTTCATCAAAATACATCTGCATCCACGGCGGTATGCCGCTGATGAGCGTCATATTCTTATCGATCGTCTCATCCACTATCTTATTCAGCTTTGTCTCCCAGTCCTCCATGCAATTGGTCTCATAAGAAGGAAGCTGGTTAGTACGGAGATAGCTTGGAATATGATGATTAACGATACCACTCAGCCTGCCGGTAGGAATATCACCGATCCTTTCCAGTTCAGGCGATCCGGACAGGAAGATCATCTTACCGTCCGCAAACCGGGTATTGCCGGTTTCAGCCATATAACTAAGCAGGGCATTCCGGGCTGTATTGATATGGTTGGGGATCGAGTCTTTTGTAATGGGTATATACTTGGTGCCGCTGGTTGTGCCCGAAGTTTTGGCAAAATAGATCGGCTTGCCTTTCCACAGTACGTTATGCTTTCCCTCTTTAATTTGGTTAATGAAGGGCTTCATTTCCTCGTAGTCCCTGATGGTAACAGCCTGCCGGAATTCGTTGTACCCGTTTACATTGTCCAATCCTGCCTGCTTGCCGAATTCGGTCGTACGGCCTGTCTTGATCAGCATTTTCAGGATATTTTCCTGGTCGGCCACAGCTGTAGCCATACCTTTACGGATACCTTTATATATGTAGGAGGCAAAAGGTTTTGCCAGAAATGACTTGATTTTCATGATCTCAGCTGATAAATGGCCAGAATCCCTGCAAATATAAAGGAAAGGGAAGCCAAACTACCCCATGAAACTGTTATAAAACTTTGATTTCCCGTTGGCCGGTTAGAATTTTCCCCTTACCTTTGCCACCCTAATTTCAGACTATGATAGCAGTAATAAAAGTAGCCGGACAACAGTTCAAAGTAGAAAAAGACCAGACCTTATTTGTTCCTCACCTGGAAGGCAATGCCGGTGATAAAGTGAACCTTGAAGTATTGCTGGCTGATGCTGACGGCAAGTTGTCTGTTGGTGCTTCTGTAAAAACAAAAGTAAAAGCAGAGATCCTTGACCAGGTAAAAGGCGACACCGTTATCGCTTACAAACAAAAAAGAAGAAAAGGATTTCACAAAAAGAAAGGTCATCGTACGGCGTATACAAAGATCAAAGTAACTGATATCAAATAAAATTTTGAAAAGCGGAATCGGGAAATTTCCATCCATTCCAACATTCACAATCCATAAATTCAAAAATCATTTATCATGGCACATAAGAAAGGTGAAGGCAGTGTAAAGAATGGTCGTGACTCACAAAGCAAACGTCTTGGTGTAAAGATCTTCGGTGGCCAGCCTGCTATTTCCGGTAATATCATCGTTCGTCAGCGTGGTACTGTTTATCATCCCGGCAAGAACGTTGGTGTAGGAAAAGATTACACATTGTTCGCATTAATTGATGGTGTAGTTGAATTCCGCAAGAGAAGAAACGACAGAACCTTTGTTTCTGTCACCCCGGTGGAGGCTTAGTCTATTTTCCTCTTTGTTATTATTTTGTTGAAAAAAATTTGGGTAGTATGAAATAATTATTATTTTTACTGTCGATAACCCATTTACTAAACATTAAATTCTAAACAAAATGGCAACAAAGAAAAAAGCTGCTAAAAAAGCAACAAAGAAAAAAGCAGCCCCAAAAAGAAAAGCAGCTAAGAAAAAAGCAGCTAAAAAGAAATAAGTTGAATATTTCTGAACGTAATAGGAAGTCCCGCATCTGCGGGACTTTTTTTATGCTTTTTCCGAAGGGAAATGCCCTTTTCACCCCATTCATTATTTGCCGGAATTCCTGCCCTGAAATGTTGCAAGTGCCCCCAACTTCATAATAAATAAGATGAGTAAATTGCAGCTATGGATAACTATGCCATCGCTGAAAATTTCTCCCTGCTCGCCAAACTCATGGACATAAACGGGGAAAATTCCTTTAAGACCAAAACCTACTCGATCGCTGCTTTTAACATAGAAAAGCTGCCGATGCAGCTAAAAGACACCCCCCGGGACAAATTATTTTCCATTAAAGGCATTGGCGACAGTGTGGGCAGGAAAGTGGTGGAGATGCTCGATACCGGTAAACTTGAAGTACTCAGCGAGTATATCAGTAAAACACCACCGGGTGTGATCGAAATGCTGAATATAAAAGGCATTGGTCCAAAAAAAATACATACCATCTGGAAAGAGATGGAGATCGAATCAATCGGTGAGTTGTTATATGCCTGCAATGAGAACAGGCTTACATTATTCAAAGGCTTTGGAGAAAAGACACAGAACAACGTACAGGAAGCCATTGAATTTTATTTACAGAACCAGGGACATTTTCTTTTCGCCCAGTTGGATGAGATATTTCCTCAGATTGACGGCTATCTCAAAAAACTATTTTCACCGGACACCGTAAGAGTCACCGGCGCATACAGGAGACAGGAACTGACCATTGAAGAATTGGAATTCGTCGTATTGGAGAATAACCAGGTAATAAAACCAAAATTTCAAACAGCCCAGCCACCTGAATTATTAGAAGAAACGGCCACCAGCATTTTATATAAACTGAAGAACGGGTTAAAACTCCGGCTTTATACAGGTGGTAAGAACAGGGCTGAGGAATTATTTAATACCACTGGCAATAAAGAGTTCCTCGATGCCTTTCAAAAAGCCTATCCCGGTTTAAAGTATAAAGGTGATGAGACAGAAGATGATGCTGTCATTTTTGAAAAAGCAAAGATCTCGTACATCCCTGCTTTCCTGAGAGAATCAGCAGGTATCCTTGAAAAGGCAAAAAAGAATTCTCTCCCTGTTCTGATACAACCGGGAGATGTGAGGTCCATCATTCACAGCCATAGCAACTGGAGCGACGGAGCCAATACGATCGAAGAAATGGCGCAGGAATGTATTAAAAGAGGCTTTGAATACCTTGTCATTTCCGATCACTCTAAGGCGGCGGCCTATGCCAATGGGCTGACAGAGGAAAGGATCAGGGAACAACATAAATATGTGGATGAACTGAACAGCAAACTGAAACCCTTTAAAATCTTTAAAAGCATCGAATGTGATATCCTGAATGATGGCAGCATGGACTACAGCGATAAGATACTCGCCACGTTCGACCTGATCATTGCTTCTGTGCACAGCAACCTGAAGATGACTGAAGAAAAAGCCATGAGCCGGCTGATAAAAGCTATTGAGAACCCTTACACCACTATTCTTGGCCACATGACGGGCCGTTTATTACTTAGCCGCAATGGTTACCCGGTTGATCATAAGAAGGTCATTGATGCCTGTGCTGCCAACCATGTAGTGATAGAACTGAATGCACACCCCCGCCGGTTGGATATTGACTGGAAATGGATTGACTACGCCCTGCAAAAAGATGTACTGATCTCTATTGACCCCGATGCCCATGCACTCGATGGATATGATGATGTAAAATATGGAGTGCTGGCTGCGCAAAAAGGCGGGCTGACAAAAGAAAGGAACCTGAGCAGCTTTTCATTGAAACAGTTTGAAGAGTTTTTGGCGAAGCGGAAAAAACTGAAGGGGATATAGACGATTACCTGTATGCTGCATGATCCCTAAAGCAACCCGTCTGTCATCAGGCTGGTTTAAATGGCAAAGAATAAATGTTCGAAAACTGACTGGTAATTCTTTTGAAATGAATCAGGGAGTGTCATAAATTTACATGTTAGGCGCAATTTTATGAACACTCATCTCATATTAAGTTTCCTCATATTGCTTCTTCTTGGTTCATGTGTTCTTAATGATAAAAACACTCAACCTACCGACAAAACTGACAATTCAAACGAAACACAGTATGCTTTCATTACTGACATACTTCAAAACGGCGACTCTGTTTATTTAAATGCCGATTATGTTCAATACCTGACAGGTGACTCCGCAATTGCAGCCGCAATTAGCGAAGGCCAGGCTGACACAGTTCAAATAGATGGAAAAATGCATGTCGACGTTCCAAACGACTACTATATCCTAAACAACAATCCAAAACTTAGAAAACTACGGATTGACAAAAAGTGTGAATTTGATTTTTTACTTGCCTTAGATCGGGTCGATATAAAAAATGTAGACAATTCGCTATCCTCACTAAAGAAAATCTATAAGGACGCTCCTTTTATTCTGACTCTAAATAAGGACGAAACCATAGTACGAATAGAAGAAGTATTCATTCCGTAACAATAAAAACTACGCCTAACGTGGGGCTATTCCGCCAACGGCAGCTCCACATGAAAAACAGTTCCCTTTCCTTTTTCCGTTTCAAACCATATCCTTCCTTTTGCCTGTTCAATAATGCCTTTGCACATGGCCAGGCCCAGGCCCGTGCCTGATGATTTGGTGGTAAAATTGGGCATGAAAATTTTGGGTTGCACTTCAGGAGGTATGCCTTCCCCGTTATCTTTTATACTGATCCGTACCGAACCATCAAACAACTCTTCCTTCACTTCTATCCGGCAATGATCCGCATTGGCTTCGACAGCATTGGTAAAAAGATTGGTGAACAGGCGGTTCATCTGTGTTTTATCTGCTTCGATCATCACCTGCTGGCGGAGAGGGTACCAGATGAATTCAACCTTTTCATTTGGCTGGTACAGCTCTTTCAGTGAACCGATCACTTCATGCAGGTCAAATTTCTCCACGTTGGTGATGCCGATATTGGCGAATTGTGAAAAGTCTGCCGCAATTTTTGAAAGATGATCTATCTGTTCTACCAGTGTATTGGCCACATTACCTGAAAGCTCTTTTACATTCGGCTGGTTGCTGTCAATGGATTTTTGCAGGTACTGAATGCTCAGTTTCATTGGCGTCAGCGGGTTCTTGATCTCATGCGCCACCTGTCTTGCCATTTCCCTCCATGCACCTTCTCTTTCTGTTTTGGCCAGCGCCACAGCACTTTGCTCCAGCTTATTCACCATTTTATTATACTCTTTCACCAGCTCTCCTATCTCATCTTCCCGGTTCCAGACAATTGCCTCATTGACCCGGGTAAGGTTTACCTCTTTCATTTTATCGCTGATCAGCGAGAATGAACGGGTGATACGGTTGGTAATGAACAAAGCGATAAGACCTGCTATCAGGAATATAAAAGCATTCAGGT
>DATDIX010000123.1:0-27944 GCA_036520835.1 Chitinophagaceae bacterium
AGATGAGCTACTATCTTTCAGGTAACTATACAGACCAGAAAGGAGTAATCATCTATGATCGTTTTAAGCACTATTCAATAAGGTTGAACCTTGAGTCAAAGATCACCAACTGGTTGACGATGGGGGTGAGATCTTACTATAGCAACAGGAGTTATCCCGATTCACGCATGTATGGAGTTGCGAGCAATAGCAGCAGCCCCTACCTGTTCAGCCCCTATGCTGATGTGTACAGTGCTGATGGAAGTTATAATATGTTTCCTCAGACCACTACTTCTTTTGTAAATCCATTTTCCATGCTGGCAAATGAAGCTTACAACAGAACGGGCAACCTGAATGGAATTGGATATGCTACAATTAAAGTGCCCTGGGTTAAAGGATTGTCGTACACAGCTACCTATTCCAAAACACAGAATACTTCTGAAACAGGAAGTTTTTATGGGTTCAATACTTACCAGGGACAAGGTCCTAAAGGAACAGGTTCAAGAGCTTACTCAAGAGGAACAGCTACTTTGTTTGACCACCTCATCAAGTATAACGGAACCTTTGCTGAAAAGCACAACTTTGATCTTACCTTGCTGCATTCCGATCAAAAATCTGAAGCCTACGGTGAATCACTTTCAGCTTCCGGTTTTGATAATGATCAGTTGGGTACTTACCGTTTATCAGCAGGTGCTATCCAAAACGTAGCTACTTCGGGTTCAGAAACTGAAAGCATTGGTCAGATGGCCCGTCTTACTTATACTTTTGATAATAAATATTCCGTGACAGGTACGATCCGTCATGATGGTTATTCAGCCTTCTCAAACAACCACAAATATGGCAATTTCTCCTCTGTAGGTGTTAATTGGAATATCTGGAAAGAGAAGTTCATGGAAAAATCTACCCTGTTCAGTACTCTTGCATTGCGTGCATCTTATGGCACAAATGGTAACCAATCTATAGCCCCATACAGTACGCTGGCCAGAATTTCCAATGGCTATTATTATTACCAGGGTGATGCCAACTATTCTTATACACAAGCCATTTCTACGCTTGGTAACGATGACCTGGTTTGGGAATCAACAACTGGTCTCAACTTTGGTCTTGACTTCGGCATCCTGAAGAACAGGTTATCAGGTTCTATAGATGGATATGCAACCCGTACCAACAACCTTGCTTTCACACTGCAATTGCCCGGTGCTTCTGGTTTTACTTCCATCACAGCGAATGCAGGCGAAATTCAGAACCGCGGACTTGAGATCAGTCTGCGTTCTATTAATATCACCAATAAGAAGTTTACCTGGAGAAGCGAAGCAGCTTTCTCACTCAACAGGAATGAAGTAACCAAGTTGCTGGGTGACAAAGATGGAGATGGCAAAGAGGATGACATTGTTTCTTCAAACCTTTTTATTGGCAAATCACTTGGGGTCGTTTACAATTACCAGGTTGAGAGAATGTGGCAGCAGTCTGATAAAGACGCTGGTTCTATCATGGCAGGATTCCAGCCCGGTACTTATAAATTACGCGACGTAAATGGTGATGGCAAGATCACTTCAGATTCTGACCGTGTATTTCTTGGTAATTCAGCTGCAAATTTCCGCTGGAGCCTAACCAACACATTTACCTATGGCAACTGGTCATTGCTGGTTTACATTAATTCCATTTGGGGCGGTGGGAACTACTTCATCAATGGCGGCAATACTCCCTGGAGCGATGGCTATGCCAACAGGGGTGATATGAACCATCCTGTTTATGACTACTGGACCCCAAACAATCAAAACGCTGAATTCCCAAGACCAAGCTATACTAACAAAGCGACTGTAAGAGCGCCTAAATACTACGACAGAAGTTTTATCAGGCTGCAGAAATTGGCATTGAGCTATGAGGCAACCAAATTTGTGAAAAAGTATGGCATCCAGGGATTGAATATCTCCCTGAGTGCTGACAACCTGGGAACGTATGCACCAAAATGGATTGGACTGGATGCAGCTACAGGCAGTGGCCTCACTGTTTCTTCCATCCCATCACTGCGTAACGTAATGGTGAATTTTAATATTAATTTCTAAGAAAACGAAATATGAAAAAAATAATAATCATTTCAGCAATACTTACAACGGTGTTTGTAAGCTCCTGTAAAAAAGATCTCTCAGAAGTTCCAAAGGATTTTTACACTCCTGAGAACTCATTTAATAATAAGGCGCAATTTGAATCAGCCCTGGCTGGTATATATTTAGCCTTCAGAACAGATATGTATGCAGCAGGGGATGCAGCCAGCAATCATGATATGCTGGGTATGGATCTGGATTTAGCAAATATTGAATCAAATGCATCTGCTCAAAAGACCCAGTATTTTAACTGGGTTACCATGAACGCTGACAACGGATTTGCCAGCAAATGGTGGGGCCGTTTGTACAGGTATGTTTCAATGGCAAACACCATTATTGACAGGGCTGATGCCCCTGCGGCTAAATGGACTTCTGAAAATGAAAAGAAAGCGATTGTGGGAGAAGCTAAATTTATCCGTGCATTCGCTTATAAATTCCTCGCCAACATGTGGGGTGGTGTTCCCCTGGTGCTGAATGAGACCAAAACTCCAAAGTTTGATTATGTGAGGGCTACACAAGACGAAGTATACCAGCAGTGTAAGAGTGACCTCGAATTTGCGGTTCAGTATATGCCAACCATCGATCAGTTAAAGGGTGGAAGAGCTCCCCGTGAAGCAGCTTATCACCTGTTGTCAGAGATCAATATTTGTCTGAACGATTACACTGGCGCTATTACTGCGGCTACTGCCGTAATTATGAACGGTAAAAACAGCCTGATGACTGCTCGTTTTGGTGTAGCCAGGACCTTCACATTCTCAGGATATGATTACCAGGGGCCCGCTACAGCTTGGGGCGATGTGTATTGGGATCTTTTCCAGGAAGGAAACTTTAATTTTAAGGAAGGCAACAAAGAAGCCATTTGGAATATCTCACAGGATCCTACCATCAAAGGTGGCGACAACCTCGATGTAAGTACAAGTGGTGGGAATTTCGTGTTTGACAGATGGTGGGGGCCTATTCCATGGCAGGCAAAAGATATTAGTGGAAAATCCAATTGGTTAATGGATACATTGAGTGGAAGGCCCGTCGCTACTTTGATCGTCACTGCTTATGCTGATAGCCTTATCTGGAAATATAAAAATGACTTTACCAATGACATGAGGAACTCTCAGTATAATATTCAGCGCAATTATTATATGACGAATCCAACCAGTTCCATTTACGGCCAGGTAATGACGAAAAATAATGTAGATGCTTCTACAATTACCCTGTGGGAGCCAAGAATGACCCCCCATTACAAGAAATTTGTGCGTGCAGTACCAAAAGGCTTGACAATAGATGCAACGAGCAGGAGACCAAATGACAATGGCAGAACCTGGAAAGACTGGTATATCATGCGTTTGGCTGAAACTTATTTGCTGCGTGCTGAAGCCAATATGCTGAAAGGTGATAACGCTGCTGCCGCTGCGGATATCAATATTGTGCGTGGCAGGGCATTGGCAACTCCTGTAGATGCAGCAGATGTAAACATGGATCTGATCCTCGATGAAAGAGCAAGAGAATTATATGGTGAAGAATTCAGGTTGAGTACTTTGATGAGAACCGGAAAGCTGATTGAAAACCTGAACAAATACAATGGCTACCTGCTTGCCAATGGATTGACTGCTCCAAGCAAAGTGAGTAAGCTGCCTATTCCAAGAAGAGAAATTGAAGCGAATACAGGCGCAGTGTTGGAACAAAATCCAGGTTATTAATTCTCGTTTTTTTGATTGATTGTATAGTTTAATAAAACGCCTGTTCCCGGAAAGAACAGGCGTTTTATTCTTTAGCAAGATGATGAAAAGTTCTTAGTATAATCATAAGCAGAAGCCTTCTTGTTTAAAGAAAATGTGTTTTAAAATTTGTGTAATGGAAAAAAGACTTATCAGTTTCTTAATTTGTTTATTGAGTTTTGTTGTTGGTTATAGCCAAAACAGTCTTTTAATATATGTGTCAGCATCAGGAAATGACAAGTTTGCTGGTACAATTGAAAGACCTTTTGCAACTTTAGAAAAAGCTCGTAAAGAAGTAAGAAAGATCTTAGGGAAAGAAAAAAACATTTCTATTTCGGTTTATTTCAGAGCCGGGGATTATTTTTTCAAAAAAAGTGTTGTGTTTGATAGCCTGGATTCGGGCACCAGAGATCATCCAGTTATTTATTCTGCATACAATAATGAAACGGTATCATTCTCAGGTGGCATTTCCGTACCTGTTAAATATGCAACACCGGTAACAGACGATCTTATTTTAAATAGATTTCCGGTATCTGCTAAAAATAGAATTCTCCAGATCGATCTGAAAAAATCAGGTATCAAAGATTTTGGAACGTTAACTCCACGAGGTTTTGCAAGACCCTATCAGCCGGCTCCGATGGAATTGTTTTGTAACAAAGGTACAATGCGCTTAGCCCGTTATCCTAATGATACTTTAATTCCACTGGGAAAAGTTTTGGATCCCGGCTCAATACCACGTAACGGAGATTTTTCTCATCGCGGTGGAAAATTTCATTTTGCAATTGATGAACCCAATCGTTGGACGGCAGCAAAGGATATATGGATCTCTGGCTTTTTTCGCTATGGGTATGCTGATGATGCGGTACAAATCGCAGACATCGACCTGAAGAACAAAATTATTTCCACAAAACAAGAAACACTATATGGGTTTGAAAACGGGAAAAATTTTCAACGCTGGTTTGCTTATAATTTGCTTGAAGAAATTGATTGCCCCGGAGAATATTATATCGACAGGGTTTCAGGTATTTTATATTTCTATCAGCCCGAGGAAGATCTGAAAACAATTGAAGTGTCGATGCTGGAAGAGCCTTTGATGCAATTAAAAAATACCTCGTTCATTCAATTCAATGGAATAAACTTTGAATGTTCCCGTGGAATAGGTGTATATATTGAAAAAGGGAATGACAATAAAATTGACAATTGTGTTTTTCGCAATCTTGGGATCGTTGGAGTTTGTGTTGGAAAAGGAATAGAACCATTTGCTGAATTAACGCATGAAGGAGATGGCCAACCTGCTTCCGGTAAATTGGGAAGCCTGATGAATTATGTATATAAGCATACGACCTTTGACCGTGAAGCAGGAACAGGGCACATCATTTCTAACTGTGAAATTTACAATACTGGTGCAGGCGGAATTAGTTTGGGGGGTGGCGACAGGCTGACTTTGAAGAAAGGAAACAACCAGGTAGTGAATTGCAGTATCCATGATTTCAACCGCCTGGACCGCTCATACAAAGCAGGAATAAATATTGATGGTGTTGGCAATGTGATCCGCAATTGTGAAATTTATAACTGCCCGGGAAGTGCCGTTCTTCTGCATGGTAATGATCATTTGATCGAATATAATTCAATACATCATGCTGTTACAGATGGTGATGATATGGGAGCCATTTATTATGGCAGGGATCCAAGTGAATTCGGAAATAAAGTTCAGTACAATTTCTTTCATCATATCGGGAATGATCATGGTCTTATCGTTTCTGTCTATCATGATGATGGTGCTTGTGGCATGGAAGTAACAGGTAATATTTTTTACCTGGCCGGTATGCGTAGTGTTTTAATGGGCGGTGGCAGTGATAATGTTTACCGTAATAATATTTTTATTGAATCACCCATGGCATTTCATCTTGACAACCGGTTGATGGGTTGGGCGAAAGCAAATCTTGATAAAGATGGAATTTTTCAAAAGAGACTGGAGGCTGTAAATTATAAGCGGGCACCTTACGCCACAGCTTATCCCAAACTTAAAAATTACTTTGAAGATACTCCTGCATTGCCCAAGCGGAATTTTATCGAGAACAATTTGTTTGTTAATGTGAAGATGCTACACAACGGCAGCGCACAATGGAGTAATATCGGCAAGAATTATTTCTCTTTTGATGAATCGATGTTTATGGAATTTTCCAAAATGAACTTTGCGTTGAAGGCGAATGCAGATGTATTCAAAAAAATGCCGGAATTTAAAGCAATTCCATTCGACCAGATTGGAGTAAGGAATTAATGATATAAAAAGAAAATTGCCAGGTTGCATAAATTGTCTACATAAAAAAAGAATTTGTATGAAAAGAAAGATTGTTTCAAATGCCATAGTAAGCTCAGCCCTGGTATTGCTGTTTAAGTTTTCAGCATTTAGCCAGGAAAATGCTCCTAAATATGATAACCGGGAATATTGGGTAGCAACAATGATAAAGATTGCCGATCCGGTATTAAGAAACCTTAGCGAGGAACAGTTGCGGGCCAAAATGCCGGTAATCAATAAAGATTCCAACCGGGTAAAAGTTGCTCATCTCGAAGCCTTTGGCAGAACATTGGCCGGAATAGCTCCATGGCTTGAACTCGGAGACGATAATAGTACCGAAGGAAAGCTGAGATCGGAATATATCCGGCTAACCCGTAAAGCTTTAGCTGTTGCAGTTAATCCGTCTTCACCCGACTTTCTGAATTTTAATGAACAACAACAGCCGCTGGTAGATGCGGCTTTTATGGCCCAAGGTTTATTGCGGGGCTATACACAGTTATGGGAACCACTTGATAAAGCGACGAAGACAAATATTGCAAATGCACTAAAGAGTTCGCGGGTTATCAAACCTGGTGAAAACAACTGGCTGTTATTTAGCGCAATCATCGAAGCCTTTTTAATAAAATCAGGTAATGATGGTGATATACATCCCATTGTGTATGCACTGCAAAAACATGTCGATTGGTACAAGGGCGACGGAGCTTATGGTGATGGCGAAGAGTTTCACTGGGACTACTATAACAGCTTTGTTATTCAACCCATGATGCTTGATATTACCAGGGTGTTGAGTGAAAAAAATATGGATACAGTCATCACGTATCAAAAAGTTTTGAACAGGGCACGACGGTATGCAGCAGTGCAGGAAAGATTGATCTCACCTGAAGGCACTTACCCCCCTATTGGCCGTTCCATGATCTATCGCTTTGGAGCATTCCAGGTGCTTTCGCAAATTGCCTTACAAAAAAACTTGCCAGCCGAAATTTCACCTGCACAGGTTCGCAGCGCATTGTCACTGGTTGTTTACCGCACCATGGAAGCTCCCAACACATTTGATTCAAAAGCATGGCTCAACATGGGTGTAATAGGCAGTCAACCAGCAATGGCCGAATACTATATCACTACCGGCAGTTTGTATTTGTGCACGGTTGGGTTATTGCCTCTTGGATTACCGGCAAACGATCCATTCTGGACTGGTAAATCTGAAGATTGGACAAGCAAAAAACTTTGGAAAGGCGTTGATCTTCCTGCTGATCATGCTTATAAAGAGCCTAAGTAGAAAAAAAACGAATAATTAATAAACATACTATGCGTAATAAACTTATTCTTACCTCCCTCGCTTTTATAACAGGCTTGCTGGCCAATTCGCAAAAAAATATGCAGGCGCTGATTGCGGAAAATATACAATTGGCTACCAGCCAATATAAAATACTTGCGGCCACGACACCTGCAGACAGCATGCCCCGCCATTACAATCCCGCCGGCAATAAATTGGTGAATAGTGATACCAAGTGGTGGTGCAGTGGATTTTACCCGGGCTCTCTATGGCTGATATATGACTACACAAAAGATGAAGCCATTCGTGCGGAAGCAGTAAAGCGACTAACTATCCTGGAGAAAGAAAAACACTATACCGGCAATCACGATCTTGGCTTTATGATGTACTGCAGTTTTGGTACTGCCTACCGCATTACTAACAATGCTGCTTACAAACCCAGCATTGATACCGCTGCTTTGTCGTTAGCTACCCGTTACCGGCCAAACATCCAATCCATTCAATCATGGGACAGTAATGACAAGCTAAAATGTCCCGTTATCATTGATAATATGATGAACTTAGAGTTGCTGATGTGGGTAGCTCAACATGGTGGCGATCAACACCTCAAGGATATAGCCATTACTCATGCCAACAGCACATTGGAAAGACATTTCAGATCCGATGGAAGTTCTTACCATGTTTTGGATTATGATCCTGCTACGAGTAAACTTATACGTAAACTTACCTGGCAGGGCACTGCCGACGAATCAGCATGGAGCCGTGGCCAATCCTGGGGCTTTTATGGGTTTACAATGATGTACCGTTTCACAAAAGATAAACGTTACCTTGACCAGGCAAAAAAGATTGCTGACTTTTTATTCAATCACCCAAATATGCCGGAGGACCTGGTACCATATTGGGATTTTAATGCGCCGGGTATTCCCAATGCTTATCGCGATGCTTCTTCTGCTGCCATCAATGCATCAGCCTTGTTAGAGTTGGCGCAGTATGTCAACAAAAAGGAAAGCAAATCCTATATAGACAAGGCTGAAAAAATTATTCGCTCATTGTCGTCGGAAAAATACAGGGCGAAACCCGGTGAGAATGGAGGATACATTCTTATGCATAGCGTTGGTAATATGCCTGCTAATTCCGAAATAAATACAACGCTTACCTATGCAGATTATTATTTCCTGGAGGCTTTAATGCGGTATCAGCAATGGGTATTGGACAAAAGTAAAAGAATAAATTGATGAGCCCTGGGAATGTTGCCAGGTCGATTAAGAATAAAACGATGCTATGCTTAGGATAATTATATTATTTGTTTGTGGTCTGCTTTTGTCGCAGTGTTTGGTTGCGCAATCTTCCAAACAGATCTTATCACCAGATGGTAAGCTTCAATTTGTATTTGATCTGTCGAAAGCGGGAACACCTGTTTATTCTATTTCTTATAATCAAAAAGCTGTTATACTCTCTTCTTCATTAGGATTAAATGGTTGGGAGCGGGAATCTGTATTGAGTGATGTTTCTGTTTCAAAACAGGATACAGTTTGGAAACCAGTGTATGGCGAACGAAGCCAGGTTCGGGATCATTACCAGGGAATGACAATTACTTTACAGCGCAACAACGATGAAAATTTAAAACTGCAAATACAAGTAAGAGCCTATAACGAGGGCATTGCATTTCGATATTTTTTTCCTGAAAACCCAAAAGGAGGAAAGGATATCAATATTCAAAAAGAACTGACAAATTTTACAATGCCCGAAGGAACAATGGCATGGTTTACAGACAGGGCGCAGGGTGAATACAGGTTGTTGCCAATGAGTAACTGGCCTGGTGAAAGTGAACGACCGCTGGTGTTACAACTTCCTGGTGGCAAATTTGCTTGTCTTGCGGAGGCAGGGATGGTCAACTATTCCCGTACAAAATTTTCACTTGACCCAAATAAACCCAACACCATTAGTTGTTCTATCTATGATCGTGTCGATTTCTTTACGCCATTTGCAACACCGTGGAGAGTAGTAATGGTTGCAGAACGTGCAGGGGAATTGCTGGCAAATAATGATTTGTTATTGAACCTGAATCCGCCTTGCGAGATCAAAAACACTTCATGGATCAAGCCAGGGAAAATTATGCGTGAAATAACTCTTTCAATGAAAGGTTCAAAAGAATTAGTTGATTTTGGCGTAAAACGTCATCTGCAATATATTCATTTTGATGCTGGCTGGTATGGATATGAATATGTAGTTTCTTCTGATGCAACTAAAGTAAATGTAGATCCCCGACGAAATCCAAATAGTGATTTGAATTTGCAGGAAGTGATCCGGTATGCAAATACAAAAGGGATCGGTGTATTTCTTTATGTCAATCAACGGGCATTGTATCAGCAGTTAGACGAGATTCTTCCTTTGTTTCAGAAATGGGGAGTTTGTGGTGTTAAGTTTGGTTTTGTAGAAGTTGGTTCGCACAAATGGACCACCTGGCTACATGATGCAGTAAAGAAATGTGCGAAGTATAATTTGATGGTCGATATCCATGATGAGTACAGGCCAACAGGATTCAGCAGGACCTATCCCAATTTGCTAACACAGGAAGGCGTACGAGGTAATGAAGAAATGCCTGATGCAACAAATAGTACCATTCTCCCTTTTACACGTTTTATTGCAGGGGCAGCCGACCATACGATCTGTTACTACCATCGTCCTGAATTAAAACCACGCCTGGCAGAAACACAAAATGCAAGAGTGATGAAGACTACTTCGGGACACCAGTTAGCACTGGCAATTGTATTCTATAGTCCATTGCAGTTTTTGTATTGGTATGACAAACCTGAAGATTCACAAGATGAACCTGAACTGGAATTCTTTGATAAAGTATCCACTGTTTGGGATGATACAAAAGTGGTGGATGGTGAAATAGCAAAACATGTTACCATTGCCCGCCGCAAAGGTGATGACTGGTTTGTTGGTACAGTTACCAATACTGAAAAACGAGATTTGAAAATTTCGTTGAACTTTTTAGCGCCTGGAAAAAAATATGAAGCAAGTATTTATTATGATAATCCAAATTCAAAAGTTCGTACCAAAGTTTCTATCAAGCGGATAAAAGTTGATGCTTCTACAGTGCTGGATACAAAATTGATTGCTTCAGGCGGGCAAGCTATCTGGATAAAACCCCTCAAAAACTAATTTGAGAAAAAAGTGATAAATAAAGGAACGATAACTTTCCAGTTGGTCTTTTTGCTGGCATTAAGTTGTTTTACCAAACATTCTTTTTGCCAGGATAACCTGGACTTTCAATCCTTGTTACAGAAACCAGATTCGTCAGGTATATTTTATTCGAACGATTATTATACCTGGTGCAGCAGCGTCATCAAGGGTGAGGACGGTAAGTATCATATGTTTTATTCCAGATGGTCACATGGAAAAAGAACATTGGATGATGATTCCATGAATTATATTTTCAATGGTTTCAAAGGTTGGTGCAAGTATTCCGAAATTGCTTATGCTGTTTCAGATAAACTCAATGGCCCGTATAAATATGTATCAACAGTATTGAAGGGAGATGGCAATCCTGGTCATTGGGATAGGTTTACCATGCACAACCCGCAGATCAGAAAATTCGGCAAGTATTATTATCTCTATTATATCAGCAATTCTTTTGATTCATCTCTCCAGTTTAAAGATGAATCAAAAATGAGCAAGGATTGGAAACACTGGCTGAAATATAATTGCACGCAAAAGATCGGGGTGATAAAAGCAAAAACCATTGCTGACCTGGTAAATGGTAAATATGAAAAGCCGTCTGTGCCTTTAATGGCTCCTGATAATATCAACACATTTGAAGTAGCTACCAATCCCACAGTAACGCAGGGGCCTGATGGGAAGTATTACATGATGTATAAATCCCGTAAACCCAATGTGGGTAATATGACTTTCTGGATGGCAACCAGTGATAAACCGGATGGCCCTTTCAAAATGCTGGGTGAAGTATTTACTTCTGCCGAGATGGCTTGCGAAGACCCCTGCATCTGGTATGATAAAAAAAGAAAGCGGTTTTATGCGGCGGTTAAATATTATTCCACCAGTAAAAAACTGGTTCCGCAGTTCGGTGCATTGGCACTAATTACTTCAGTTGATGGATTGAATTGGCAGGCCGCTGCACACCCGCTGATTGCACTAAGGGAAATGAAAATGAAAGACGGGAAGAAAACAGAGTTGGCTCATCTTGAACGCCCCTTTGTAGTTACTGATAAAAATGGACTGCCTGTTGCTTTATTTGCTGCGGCCTCTGTCCAGGAACCCTCCAAGAGCGATGCGGATCATCCGGCTTTTGAAAATAATACCTTTAATGTTTGCTTTCTTTTGAAGTAAAAAACTTGACCATGAAAAAAAATAGTATACTGGTTCGGTTTCTGAGTTTTGCGATAGTGGTTCTTGGCCTCTCTGGTTTCAAACAACCGGAACAGAAACCTGGAAAAGCAAACACCCCAAACGTCATCCTGATCTTAATGGATGATATGGGGTATGGCGACCTTGAATGTTATGGCGGTTTTCCATATCATACTCCTAACATTAATAAGCTGGCAAGTGAAGGAATGCGGTTCACAAATTTTTATGCATCACAGGCAACCTGCAGCGCATCACGTTCTTCTTTTTTAACGGGTTGTTATCCCAATCGGATAGGCATCAATGGAGCATTAGCCCCAGATGCGGGGATCGCTTTGAATCCCGAAGAAGAAACCATTGCAGAATTATTAAAAGCAGACGGGTATAAAACAAGCATGGTTGGCAAATGGCATTTGGGACAAAAATTTCCTTACCTGCCGTTGAACCACGGCTTTGACGAATTTCTTGGATTACCCTATTCACATGATTACTGGCCGGTGAATTATGATGGCAACCCACTTGACACAACAACAGGAAGGGGCAAATGGCCGGTATTGAAACTGATTGAGGGAAATGAAAGAACAAGATCGATCACCACATTGGAAGACGCTGCACAACTTACCTCCCTTTACACTGAAAGAGCAGTCAATTTTATTAAGAAAAATAAAAACAATCCTTTCTTTTTATACCTGGCGCATAACATGCCGCATGTTCCTTTAGCTGTTTCGGATAAATTCAAAAATAAAAGTGGCGCCGGATTATATGGGGATGTAATGGAAGAGATCGACTGGTCAGTAGGTGAGATCATAAAAGCACTCGAAGCAACCGGTCTTACAAAAAATACAATTGTAATTTTCACCAGCGATAATGGTCCCTGGCTCACTTATGGAGATCATGCAGGAAACACAGGCGGTTTTCGTGAAGGAAAAGGAAGTGCATGGGAAGGAGGAGTAAGAGTACCCTGTATCATTCGCTGGCCCGGACAGATCAAGGCTGGTTCTGTTTGTAACAATATGGCGGCAAGTATGGATCTGCTTCCAACACTCGTTACAATATGCAAAGCGAAAATGCCTGTTAAGAAAATTGACGGAGTGAATATCCTTCCATTATTAAAGCAGGAAAAAAATGCCAACCCCCGCGATGAAATGGTTTATTATTATGACAGAAATAATTTGAAATGCATCCGCAAAGGTCAATGGAAATTAACCTTCCCCTGCGTTTCTCAAACTTATAAAAAAGCAACTGCCATTGGTTATGGCGGATGGCCCGGCAAGTATGCAAGCGATAGTGTTAGACTCGCTTTGTATGATCTGAGAACTGATCCGGGAGAAACACTGGATGTAAAAGAATATCACCCGGAGATCGTTCAGCAGCTCACGGCTATTGCTGACGGGTACAGGAAAGAATTAGGTGATGATCTAACCAAACAAACAGGCAGCGCTGTAAGACCATCTGCAAAAGTGCCACGATAAAAAATTACTAATACTATTAATTACATGTAATGAAAATGCATAAGAGGTTTATTTGGTTTTTTATACTCACAGTTAGTATTTGTTTGCATTCAAAATATTTGGAAGCCCAGTCGCAGGGCAAGCGGCTTAATATTATTTATATCATGAGCGATGATCATGCTTACCAGGCCATCAGCGCTTATGGCTATGGATTGAATAATACTCCGCATATCGATAAGCTTGCTGAGAAAGGAATGTTATTTAACCGGGCCTTTGTGACCAATTCCATCTGTGGGCCCAGCCGTGCAGTAATGCTTACCGGGAAATACAGTCATATTAATGGCTTCGCAGATAATCACAGCACATTCGATAACAAACAGCAAACTGTTGCTACTGTTTTGCATGATGCCGGTTACCAGACTGCCGTTATAGGTAAATGGCATTTGATCTCAAGCCCGGTGGGATTTGATTACTCGAACATATTACCGGGCCAGGGAGAGTATTATAATCCTGATTTTATCGAGAATGGTGTTCGCAAAAAAACAAGTGGTTATGTAACTAATCTCACCACTGATTTTGCCATCAACTGGCTGGACCAAAGAGATAAGAACAAACCCTTTTTCCTGATCTACCAGCAAAAAGCGCCCCACCGAAACTGGATGCCCGAAGAAAAGTATTATCATCTCTTTGACAGTACACAATTTCCGGTCCCCTCAAATTATTTTGATGATTATAAAACAAGAACCCGTGCTGCACATGAGCAGGAAATGGAAATTGCCAGTGATATGAAAGATGAATATGATCTGAAACTGTCTTTTGATCTGCCCAAAGAAAAACAGGTTGGACTAGCCGCATCATGGCAGGGAATTTATAACCGGCTTACGCCTGAAGAAAAGAAAAAATGGGAAGTAGCCTATGGCCCGTCTAATGAAGCTTTCAGAAAAGCAAATCCCAGCGGGAAAGATCTTGCGATATGGAAGTACCAGCGATATATGAAAGATTATCTCCGTTGTGTGCAGAGTGTGGATGATAATGTGGGCAGGCTGATGGATTATTTAAATCAAAACGGCCTGGAGGAAAATACTGTTATCATTTATACTTCCGACCAGGGATTTTATTTAGGCGAGCATGGCTGGTTTGATAAACGATGGATGTATGAAGAATCATTCCGTACTCCGCTGATCGTAAAATGGCCGGGAGTCACCAATAAAAAATCAGTAAGCAACCAGATGGTAATGAACCTGGATTTTGCCGAAACTATTTTGGATATGGCGGGTATAAAGATCCCGGCAGATATGCAGGGAAAAAGTTTCGCACCGGTATTGAACGGTAAGCAGAAAGGAAGTTTTCGTGATGCGGTGTATTATCATTTTTATGAAAACCAGGAACACAAAGTGGCGAAACATATTGGTGTAAGAACAGACCGCTACAAGCTGATCTGGTTTTATGAAAACAATGAATGGGAGTTGTATGACCTGGAAAAAGACAAAAGCGAGATGAGCAATGTATACGACAAACCAGCCTATAAAAAAGTGCAGGAGATGATGATGAAAAAGCTGAAAGAAAAGAAAGAACAATACAAAGACCCGGTTATTTTAAATGCCCCTTCAAAAAAAATTACTCCTGCTAAACCTGTTTATCAATAACAGGGTTTTTAGCATTGAACTGAACTCATTGCCCGCTGCCAATCAGGACCCGGGCAGTAATCAGCCCCTTTGCTTTCAGAATGCGGTACACACTGCTTTCCGGGATAACCAACTGCAAGGCATCGCAAAGCTTATAAGATAGTTCTCCGGGTGACAGCTCAGAATATTATAGCGCTGCTGGTTACCGCTGTGTAAAGAATATAAGCCGGCTATCCCGTTTTGCTGATACAGGTGTATACCAGTTGTAAAAAGTGCTTTTATTGATTCCCAATAGCTGCAAGCTGCGGTTCACACCCAGTTCAGAATATTCCACTTCTTTTTCCCCACACCCTGAGGATAATTTTTCTTCCCACGCAACTTTATCCGTTCTAACTTGTCTTAATTATAGTATGAAAAAGTACCAGATCACGATACAGTTTGAAATGGATGATCAGTTCATGGAACTTGTGCCTCCGCACAGGACCTACATCAATTACCTGATCAATAAAGAGATCATTGACCAGTACGCCGTGAGCATGGAAACACAAAGGGTCTGGATTACACTTAGTGCAAAAACCAGGAATGAAATTGATAGGATACTGGAAAAATCCCCTCTTTTTAAATATTGGACAGTTGAGATAGATGAATTGTTCGTTTTGGATGGGCAGCACTATCGCCTGCCGGCTGTACAACCTAATTAAAAGACGCTTCACACACCACTCACTTCTTCATCCACTTAGGTTTTTGCTTCATTATTTTTTTATAAACCGGGCAGGTTGCCACATGAGCTCCGGGAAGATAGCCTGTACTCATTAAGAATTCATTCACGATCTCACCGCCTGTAAACCGAAAAGTGACCTTAAAAAGCTTTACCCATTCTTCCTTTGTTTTGGGATGATGCTGATCAAGCCAGTTTTTGAATGAGCCAAATTCCTTTTGGATAGCTTTTATTCTTTTTGCATTGTCAATAGTAGACTCGATCTTCAGCCGGTTGCGGATGATACCGGCATCCTGCATCAGTTTTTCTTTCTTTTTATCTGTGTAACGGGCCACTTTATCTATATCGAAATTGTCAAAGGCTTTAAAGAAATTATCTTTCTTTTTCAAAATGGTTTCCCAGCTTAGACCCGCCTGGTTTATTTCCAGTATCAGCCTTGCAAACAGTTCATTATCTGTATGCAGGGGAAACCCGTATTCGTTATCATGATAATGCTGATGAACAGTGCCTTTTCCTTTGTTTTGTACGAAGTCACAGTAAGTGGTTGCCATACTGCAATTTGCCTCTAAAATTGGTTTAAAAAAATTTGACCGGGAAACCTCATACCCCTATCTTTGCCGTCCCGAAAAAGTGATTGTTTCACTTCGTTGGCAAGGGAGTTTAGCTCAGCTGGTTCAGAGCATCTGCCTTACAAGCAGAGGGTCGGCGGTTCGATCCCGTCAACTCCCACAGTAAAAAGGTTTCAGCTTAAACTGAAGCCTTTTTTATTGATGTTAGTTCAACTTGTTCAGTACATCCCGACTAACAGTCGGGAGGGTCGGCGGTTCGATCCCGTCAACTCCCACAAAGCCTCAATGATTTGAGGCTTTCTTTTTTAACTTACTGGCTAGTATCCGGCGGCTGCCACAGCTCAATTTTGTTTCCTTCCGGGTCCATTATCCACCCAAATTTCCCATATTCCTCATCCATAGGATCACCGATGATCGTTACCCCTTCTGCTTTCAACTGATCCAGTAATGCAAAAAGATCATGAACCCTCAGGTTGATCATTACCTGCTTTTCACTGGGATCAAAATAAGTGCTGTCTGATTTGAAAAATGATAACACATTAGAGCCCGGAGTCAGCTTACCGGCCTCATCAGTAAAGGGGAAATCAACATAGACATTGTTATGAAAATCAATACCCAGATGCTGCTGGTACCAGGCGGCCATGGCTTTTGGGTCGTTGGCCTTGATGAAAATTCCCCCTAAACCCGTTATCTTTTTCATGCTCATTGTTTTAACTAATTTACGAAAGAGGCCGGAAAACTCTTTTACAAGTAATTTTTATTTCTATTTTTGCATTGAACTTTCTGAGATGCCGAAAAACGAAATACTTACCGATAGCCGTTCAGAAACGGATGTGCTCACCCGCCATGAAGAGACTTGCAGCCTGATCGTCTGGAATGATGAGGTGAACACATTTGAATGGGTGATCGAAACCCTGATCGAAGTCTGCGGCCATAGCCCTGAACAGGCTGAACAATGCTCCTATTTCATCCACTACAAAGGAAAATATGCTGTAAAACAGGGATCTTATGATGATCTGAAACCTCAATGTGATTCGATCACAGAAAGAGGTATCGGCGCTACTGTAGAAGTAATGGCTTAGCACGACTTCTCCCCTTCCCTTTTATCTTCGCTTATATTATTATTCTTGCATGGCTTTGTTTGCACTGGATAAAGAACTGGCATTTCCCCCTGTTCACCTGGCCCAGCCGGATGGGTTATTGGCGATGGGCGGCGACCTATCTCCTCAAAGGCTGCTACTGGCTTACAAAAGCGGCATCTTTCCATGGTATGAAGGCGAACATATTTTATGGTGGTGCCCCGACCCACGGTTTGTGCTTTTCCCTGATAAACTTAAGATCAGCAAAAACATGAAACCTTTGTTGAACAGAAATGAATTTGATTTCACGATCAATAAGGCGTTTCCGCAGGTCATTCACCAGTGTAAAAAAATTACCCGACCGGGCCAGCAAGGAACATGGATAACAGATGCCGTGGAAAAGGCTTACATAAAAATGCATGAACTTGGCTATGCACACAGCGCCGAAGTATGGAAGGATGGCGAACTGGCCGGCGGGCTATATGGCATTAAACTGGGCAAGGTATTTTTTGGAGAAAGCATGTTCAGCAAACAAAGCAACGCCTCCCGGTTTGCTTTTATAAAATATGTTCAGCAATTAAAAAAAGAAAATATCCGGTTAATAGACTGCCAGGTCTATACTGAATACCTTGAAAGTTTGGGCGCAACCATGATCCCGCGAAAAGATTTTATTCAATTATTGGATAAGCTGGCAACTTCGTAATTGTTCAGAACCGGCTGCCGAGATAATGAGGCAACATTGCTCTCCAGGTGTTCCAGTCGTGCGGCCATTCAGGCCCCCATTGATCCAGTTCATACCGGATGCCTTTATCATAAAGCACTTTGGCAAAATGACCGCTGGCAGCAGGATCTTCATAAGCACCACCGCCTGTAAGAATGTGAATGTGCGGGCTTTGCCTGATCTGTTCCAGGATAAAATGGTCGGTTAGCTTGGGCATATAATGCATAGGGCTGTTGAAGTAAACATTATCATCATAATGTCCCTTGGTATACTCGGTAAGATCATATACC
This sequence comes from Chitinophagaceae bacterium, assembly GCA_036520835.1. GTDB lineage: Bacteria > Bacteroidota > Bacteroidia > Chitinophagales > Chitinophagaceae > VBAT01. The sequence continues at coordinate 18,193 of DATDIX010000123.1, forward strand.
CCGCTCATGGCAATAACACCATTGATGATATCAGGACGTTTCAGGAATAAATTCATACTATGCAGGGCCCCGAAGGAAGCGCCGCAGGTAATGATGGGAGTTTCCCCGCTTGTATTATTTCGGATAAAAGGAACCACCTCATCAAAAACATACTGGTTCCATTGCTGGTGACGGTTGGATTTGTGCCAGGGATCCATCTCATTATTCATCCAGCTTTCATTATTGATACTGTCTATAGAAAAGACCTTCACCTTACCTGAATCAATAAATGGCGCCAGGTGATCCATCAGCTGAAAGCGTTCATACTCCAGGTAATCAGCGGCAGCTGTTGGCACCAACAATAACGCAAATCCATAATCACCGTATGCAGCAATCGGCATATTCTTGTTAAGAGAAGGGCTATGCCATGATGTTAATTGTCTTTTCATTGAATTAGCTTTTGTTTTTTAAAATATTTTGTTTCCCCGGTAAGCGGGTCTTAAGACAATTTACTTTGTCTCCCGCTTCCTTCAAACTGTAGTTTCTGTCCGCTGCTGTCTTTCGTTGATGATCAGTAATACCGCAAACAGGATATTGCTTTTGTAAGGCTATTTTTTGCGAATATAATTCAGCCTCTATATACCCGGGACATGAAAGAAAAAGTATTCATTAAACAGTGGAGTCGTTCATAGTAAACAAGCCCATTCGCCAGGCTTGCTCTTGATATTTGATAAAAAGATAGCAAAATGCTTGGTAATTACACTAAGTAATACTACTTTAGATTATCAGTATTTTTACTAGGTATACTTTCGATACTCCACCAAGAAGAACCTCTTCTAAATTCCTGGCTAAACAGTTGGTAATTAATACAAAACTATCGTTCAAAGGAAATTTCATCTATTAAAAGTTTAAAAAAGCATGCCGTACCCCATAAGAATTATACTGGTAGATGACCATGAACTGGTGTTAGAATCCTGGAAACTGCTGCTTGAGCAGGATCAGCGTTTCAAAGTAATTGGACAATCGGGCAATGGAATAGAGGCTATAGAACAGGCAGAAACCCTTTTACCGGATATCATGCTGATGGATATAAACATGTCACCTGTCAATGGCTTTGAAGCTATTGAAAAAATTGCAGGGATCGCCCCTTCGGTAAGGATCATCGGGATATCCGCCAATAACAACCCCAGGTATGCTACAAAGATCCTCGCCCTGGGAGGTAAGGGTTTTGTAACTAAATCATCTGCGTTTGACGAACTGAAAACTGCTATACAGAAAGTATATGAAGGAGAAAACTATCTCTGCCTCGAGATAAGAAAGAAATCACCTGATGAAGACTAGTTGGCCATAATACTCTTTTGGCCAAAGTTTACAATAAGCGTGTCGTCCTCTTCGCCATCTACCCAAAAGCCGGTAATTTTGCCGGCTTAACGGGTATTATGCAGCCAGTAAACAAGCTGCATTCAAAAACAACAGGTGTAAGTATGGAATTGCCGAAAAACTTTGAACACAGCACTGCAGAACAGAAATGGTACCAGCATTGGCAGGATAAAAAATATTTCAACAGTGTTCCTGATGACCGGGAACCCTATACAATTGTGATCCCCCCGCCAAATGTCACCGGCGTTCTCCACATGGGACACTGCCTGAACAATACGATCCAGGATATCCTTGTTCGCCGGGCAAGAATGATGGGCAAAAATGCATGCTGGGTGCCCGGAACAGACCATGCATCTATTGCGACTGAAGCTAAAGTGGTACAAATGCTTCGTGAAAGGGGGATCAGTAAATCATCATTAAGCCGCGATGAATTTTTGAATTATGCCTGGGAATGGAAAGAAAAATATGGCGGTATCATCCTCCAGCAATTAAAAAAATTAGGCTGCAGCCTTGACTGGAACCGGACAACCTTTACCATGGACCCGGATTATTACCAGTCTGTCATCAATGTATTTATTGACCTTTATAATAAAGGTTATATCTATCGCGGTAAACGAATGATCAACTGGGATGTGAAAGCCAAAACGGCGCTGAGTGATGAAGAAGTAATAAGAAAAGAAACACAGCAGAAACTTTATTTTTTAAAATATTATATAGACCGTGAATCGTCAGACGTGAATCGTCAGCCGGAAAGAATTGCTCACGACTCACCACTCACGAATCACGACTTTGTTACCATTGCCACTGTAAGACCAGAAACCATTATGGGTGATACAGCAATCTGTGTACACCCCGATGATGCAAGATATAAACATCTTCATGGCAAATTCGCTTTTGTGCCTCTCATTAACCGGCGCATTCCCATCATTACTGATGACTATGTAACGATGGATTTTGGAACAGGAGCATTGAAAGTGACCCCTGCGCATGATATGAACGATAACCTGCTGGGGCAAAAACATAATCTGGAAGTTGTTGACATATTCAATGATGATGGCACATTAAATGAAGAAGCGCAGATACTGGTTGGAGAAGATCGCTTTGAAGCCAGGAAAAAAATCGTTAAGGAGCTTGAAACGAAAGGTTTCCTTATAAAAACGGAAGACTATACCAGCGAGGTCGGCTATAGTGAAAGAACGGATGCGGTGATCGAACCAAGACTTAGTTTACAATGGTGGGTGGATATGAAAAAGATATCAGGCCCGGCATTGAATGCAGTCATGGAAGATGATATTAAATTCTATCCTGGTAAATTCAAAAATCTTTACCGCCATTGGATGGAGAATATCAAAGACTGGTGCATCAGCCGGCAACTTTGGTGGGGGCACCGGATACCCGCCTGGTATGATGAACAGGGGAACTATGTTGTAGCTCCTGCTTTGGAAGAAGCAAAAAAATTATACAAGACCAAATACAACGCCGAACCAGGTCAGCTGAAACAAGATGAAGATTGCTTAGACACCTGGTTCTCCTCCTGGTTATGGCCATTTGAAGTCTTTAAAGGCTACAGCAACCCGGGCAATAAAGAAGTAAACTATTATTACCCGACCAATACATTGGTAACTGCTCCTGAAATTATTTTCTTCTGGGTAGCCAGGATGATCATGGCGGGTTATGAGTACAAAGGACAAAAACCTTTTAACGAAGTTTATTTTACAGGCATAGTACGGGATAAAACCGGGCGAAAGATGAGTAAGCAATTAGGCAACTCCCCCGACCTGTTGGAAATGATTGATAAAGATGGAGCGGATGCTGTTCGCTTTGGCATCATGATCTCTTCCCCCGCCGGGAACGACCTGATGTGGGATCAGGCGGGAAATGAACAAGGCAAATTCTTTATCAATAAAATGTGGAATGCGCTGAAATTAGTCAGGAGTTGGGAGTCAAGAGTCGGTAGCCAGCGTACAACAAACGATTTTGCTGTTGAATGGTTTGAGAACAGGTTGAATGAAACCAAAACGCAGATTGAAGAACTGTATAAAGATTTCAGGTTAAGTGAAATTTTAAAAACCATCTATTCATTGATATGGGATGATTTCTGCAGTTGGTATCTGGAATGGGTAAAACCCGGCTTTGAAGAACCGGTTGATAAAGCAATGTATGAAAAGACCGTTGGTTTTTTTGAACAACTATTACAGCTATTGCATCCTTTTATGCCGTTTATCACGGAAGAGATTTATCACCAGTTGAACGAACAAAAAGATGACATTACGATAAAACAATACCCGGCTTTTTCTTTACCAGACAAAAAAATGCTGGAAAGCGGCTTATTGCTGAAAGAAACGATCACCGCTATTCGTGATGCAAGAAACAAGAACCAGCTAAAGCCGAAGGATAGTATCAAACTGCATGTGTTGACAACCATGCCCGGCAGCTACAAAGCTATTGAATCAATACTGGCTAAACAGGTAAATGCAGAACAGGTAAGCTATACGAAGGAATCTGTTCCCAATACGATCAATGTTGTTGTACAAAAAGATAAATTCTTTATTGAAACCACCACGGAGTTAGATACGGCTTCTCAAAAAGTACAATTGATAAAAGACCTCGAATACCAAAAGGGCTTTCTTATTTCAGTGGAAAAAAAGCTAAGCAATGAACGTTTTGTACAAAACGCAAAACCGGAAGTAGTAGAAATTGAAAAAAAGAAAAAAGCCGACGCAGAGTCAAAGATCAAAGCAATAGAAGAAAGCCTCGCCACTTTATAATTCCTATAAAGCTGGTGAGCTTCGAACTGTCCGGCTCGAAGCTCATAGCTAATAGCTCGTAGCTTATCTCGGTATTATACTCACCGGTAATATAAACTCAAACACAGTTGCTTTTGACCCGGTGAACAGGTCATTGTCCAGCAACTGGCTGACCCGGAAGCCAAATGTCAGCTCATACTGGTTCCACCATTTCGTATCAACATATATTTCTGCTCCGGCACTACGCTGATCGGCAGTAACAGTTTTATTCTTTGAATAAACACGGGTAAGATCATAAAACGCATTTCCTCTCACCCGTTGCAGGTATAAGATGTTTCCAAACCCGAAGTCAGGATATATAATAGGGAAATGGTAATTAGCGGATGTCCGCCACATCCTGGAAAAATAGCCTTCCGTATATCCTCTTGAATAAGAGAAGCGATTGGAGAACAGCACATCAATTGTATCCCTTTCCTGGAAAGCGCCTGTCAACACTATACTATGAGCAGGCAAGAATCCCGGCATATAGAGAGCTGCGGTGACCAAAGGCTGCCAGCTTGTGTATTTTGTTATTGTATGACGATAATTTAATGAAACACTATATCCCAGTTTGGGATAAATATGCTGCGTTGCCCGTTGTACCTGCTGGCTCCATGAAATAAAATGAGACAGGTAACTGAAGCTGATATTTTGAAAAGAGTCGCTTTTAATAAAATCATTTCGGAAAACATAGCTCGTACCGAATCCCAGGTTATTAAATGTTTTGCCACTGACCCAGCTTAACGGTATGCTTAGCCCGATCCTGGAATCCAGTTGATCCCAATGCCTCAACGCATTCTCTACAGTCCCCTGCCGGTTAAAAGTGTATTGTGAACCGAGACTGAGATAAGGGAACCATCCTCCAAAAACAAAATTGAAACCGACAGCATTTGTATTGTCGTTTTGGTTATACAGGTAATACAATTCTGTTTCGGTTGTATTTAAAATATTCTGTCCATACAAAGAAAAAGTGAATTCCGGGTCTTCATAATAAGGACGCCAGCTATGGAAGTTCAGTAACCCTTTCCCCTTTCTATACTTGCTGGCGCCAAAACTCCGTTGCGGGGTATTCGCTAACATATCCTGCACTTCATTACCATGACTGACAGGAAAAGCGGTCGTGACCTGCTCCGTTACTGCATCACTTACCGGCGTCCATTGAATATCTTTTTCTTCCATTTGCTGCAACTGGTATCCCTCTGCAGTAAATGATGACCAGGTAATTTTTCCTGCATTAGCGTTCACAAAATAATTCCCAAGCGGACCGTTACTTATCTTAAATATTTTTTTATCGCTCAGCTTTAATGCAAACAAATCATCATTACCGTTATATGAAGCAGTGAAATAAATGATGCCGTTACTGACATTAGGATAGCCCACTACATTAAAAGAAGGCGGCGTCAACCTTTCTATACTTCCTGAAACAATATCGGCAATGGCCAGTGCTGATCTTCCATCCAGCAATCTTACTGCGCAGACCAGTGAATTTTCATCAATGAATTTCGGGTCGGTAAATAAGCTGATCTCTGTTGATCTGAGCCGTGTGATCACATCACCTGTCTTTGCATCAAGAACATGTATCTCGCTTTTCCCGTTCACAGCTACTTCCACGGCCGCTATTTTTTCTGTGGAAGGAGAAATATCAGGTGTAAAATATTTTGTCTTATGACGAATAGTTTGCTGTTTGTTAGTTTCAATATCCAGCAACTTTATCACGCTGTAATCTCTCCACCTCCATCTTCTGTCAGTTTCATAAGCCGCATATACGATCTTGCCATTACGGTAAGAAAATTGATCATCAATAGAAATATCCTTTACACGCAACTGGTGTTCTCCTCCCCCGTCTTTAATATAAAATGTTGGTCGCCGGTCAAAACTGGTTTTTAGATACACCAATGAATCCCCAGAAATGGTGTAGGGAAACAGGTAACTCGTCACTACTTTTTTATTTACCGCCATGATATCGGCAGGTCCTGAAACGCTGTCCTTCCTGTTTGCTGATGAACCGGATGACTGGCCACTGGTATTAATATTGCCCGATACTGAAGTATAGTAATTAAAAGCATCATTCCTGAAAGTTTTGTAATCAACCCCGGCATATTTCTTTATCGCTTTTTGAAAAGGGTAAAACAATCCTTTAAAAGCAGCAGCATCATTTGTCACTTTGCTCCAGAAATCCAATCCATATTTCTCCCGGCCATAATTAACCAGCAAATAACCGAGGTAATAATGGTTGGGCACATAATCTTTCAGCGAACCATTCCGCAGCTTCATCCATGAATATTTTTTCCCCGCCTGCCATAATGAGGGGTAAGCATTCAGGAAAAGAGGTAATCGTCCTCTTCCCTGCTTTGACAAAACTGTTTCGTTATACACGGCATCCCCTTCATAGAACCAGTCAGGGACCGAAGCATTGACAGCAACCGCATACCCTTCTTCACCAAACAATACACCCATGGCTTTACTCAATCCCCTGTTAAAATTATTGAACTGTTGCACATGCCTGTATTCATGCAGGGCCAACTGATCATTCCATGAAATGGTGCCCTGGTCAAAATTGCTCATGGCAGGATTTAAATAGAATTCACTGCGGTAAGGGCCAAGACCAACATAGCCATTGGCAATTGTGGTCTGGTTTTGCATCACAATATTTATCTTTTTCAGCTTATCACCCAGGGATAACGACCCCAGACCTGCTGAAGGATGTGCTGCCATGCTATGGATAAGTGAAGCAACCCGCTGCGCCTGGCTATCCAGCCCTGCCGGGAAAATGATCCTTGCTGTATCCGTATTTAATTGCATCCATTTTACAGATGGCGGGGTACCGCCAAAACGCTGGCTAAAAAGTGACAAAGGAAGAAATAAACAACAAACAATTAAAACATGACGCATCGCCAGATTTTTGGGTTAAGATACAACATCCGGTTCTTTCTCCTTATTTCAATGATACATTAAACTTAATTTTGATACCGGTGAAAAAACATGGTCCTGTATTTATCCTCCCTTCTTTAGCAACCCGCAGGAAAAAGAATGGAAACATACCCGGGTGAAAAATTCAATTTCAATGGTTCACCGGATCCTGGTAAATGTTAAACTTTCATCACCGGTATCCTTTGGTACAATGTTTTCGTCATAAGTAAAAAAAGCAATCCACATGAAGATGTTTTTACTCCTGCTCATTCTTGCCTTACCTGCTGCGGCGCTTAAAGCCCAGAAAGTGGATAGTATCTTTTTCCATCTTTATACTGACAGTCTTAAAAAGGGTACTTATAATTATATTAATGTTGACGGTAAATTATCTGATGGCAGTTGGAAGCCTTTAACAGCAAAAGATATCCTGTTGACATCATCCGCCTGTGAATTTTCCGGAAACGAACTGATCATTCCCGCCGGTTTCATGGAAGAGAAAATAACAATAAAGGCAGTTCTGAAAAGCAACCCCTCACTCTGGATAGAAAAAACAATATGGATAAAGAAATTGCCCGATCCTGAGTTGCTGCCTGTCAAACCAGTGACCAATAATGACAAGCCGAAAAAAAAGAAATCCAAGAATTAATACAACCATGTTCAAATAAAAAAAGGTGACCATCAGGCCACCTTTCTATTATTAACGAGATCAATTATACAGTTTTCTTTGCATCTTCCAGGAACTTGGCCAGTCCGATATCGGTCAAAGGATGCTTCAGCAAACCAAGAATAGAATCCAGCGGACAGGTGCAAACATCAGCGCCGGCTTCTGCACACCTTACAATATGCAGTGCATTGCGGATAGAAGCTGCCAATATCTGTGTTTTAAACCCCTGTATGGTATATATGTGTGATATTTGGGATATCAGATCTACCCCATCCCAGTTACTATCATCAATACGGCCAATAAAAGGAGATAAATAAGTAGCGCCGGCTTTTGCAGCCAGTATGGCCTGGCCTGCAGAAAACACCAGGGTGCAATTGGTTTTAATACCGTTATCCGTAAACCATTTTAATGCTTTCACGCCGTCTTTGATCATCGGCACTTTTACAATAATATTCGGGTGGATCGCCGCCAGTTTCCTTCCTTCTTCAACAATACCTTTAAAATCGGTTGAGATCACTTCGGCGCTGATATCGCCATCCACCATTTCGCAAATGGTCTTATAATGGTTCATTATGGCATCATGTCCTTTGATACCTTCTTTTGCCATTAGTGAAGGATTGGTGGTAACGCCATCAAGAATACCTAATTCATTGGCTTCTTTGATCTGTGCAAGATTAGCCGTGTCAATAAAAAATTTCATAAGCCCCAAACCCCTAAAGGGGATTAATTGATTGTGAAGAAGCCCCGATGCATTTATATCCCCCCTTCAGGGGTAAGGGGGTAAAAAAATCGGCAGGCTGATTACATCGCACCGCTCAACCACCTACTCTTGCTGCCTTCCGGCCCTGGGAGGGTTCAGCAGGAGCTGGTCGTGTAAGACCTGCCGGCGGCAAAGGTAATTGTTTAGAGGGTTTAATGGGTTAAAAGTTCAAAGTTTTTAACCGGAAATTACTTACTCAAAATCAAGTTTTGCAGACTAAACATTCAATGTAAAACCTTAAACCCGGCGTTTATTTATCTTAAGATCGTGGAACTTAACTGTGCAAACCCGATCAACTCATCGGCCCTTGCACCAAAAGCCCGGTAATAGATCAATACGGTATAATTATTCTCTGTCGTATTGAAATTTCCCTCCGTAGTTTCAAATGAAAGAAAACCGGGGGATCCTTCTTTTGTCTCCACAGTCACATACGTATAATCATAATATCCCTGTTTCAGGAAAAGTGTGCCTTCATAAACCCCTTTTTCTTCATTAAATATCATGCGGGATGCCTCGTCGGAAGCATAGTTGGTCAATTCGCCGAATATATAAAGATCCTTTTCAGGGTAAGGCCTGTTGCCGGGTGGTGTATAGGTAAAATGAACATATCCATAGTCACCCTGCCAGTATGGATTGTAGCCATCCATATTCACGATCGTAAAAAGACCATTCTGATCACGATAGTAAGTATATAACAGGTTCCTTCTTTCTCCATCAGTATTTATATATACTTCGGTCCTTTTTGATGTATCAACGATATTCTGCACTCTATCACCCCTCAGGCGCAAACTCCGAAGGTCAAACCATCTCCACTCCCGGCCTGCTGCGAATTCAGTAGCATCATCATTATACAAATAATAATTACCGCGATAAATAGTAGGCCGGTCAATGAGGACAGCGGATGGCCAGATATTATTTTGCAAAATGACCACTTTCAGGTCCTGTGGTGACAAGGTATTGATCTGCGTATTAAGCGTACTTACTTCCGCCTGCACACGCTGATTAACCCGCAACGAATGCACTTTGAATGGCTGCACCAATTTCGCTGCTACTGCAACCCGTGGATCCACCACTAAAAACCTTTTTGTAAATAAAAGTTGTGAAGTGTCATTGTTCAGAAAAACCTTCAGCAGGTAATTGCCCGGCATAGTTGGTACTGAATTCCGGTCGGGCAGCGTGGCCTGGTAATGGATGTACCTTGTATTAGCTATTGATGAATTGCGGTAATTGGTGATACGGATGCTTTGAAACCCGCGGATATAATCATAATACT
>DATDIX010000124.1:0-2883 GCA_036520835.1 Chitinophagaceae bacterium
CTATGGAATTCCCGGTTTTGTGCGTCACATCCAACTTACAGCTTTTTATTGAAATATTAACAGGTTTATCAAATAATTGACATGCACTATTTACCAAAAACAGGCAGTTTTGTACCGGTCTTGTAAATGTGGCTTTGTGTATCAGGCATGAGTCCTATTTTGTTGACCGAACCATTAACCATTGTCCGTAATGAGAAAATTATTCGTTATTTCCTGTATCCTCTTTGCCCCGATCATTTTTTTCGGGCAATCTTCCTCGTTAAAAGGCGTGGTAGCCGATACGATCGACAAGAAGAATCTTCAGCATACAGTTATTTCCCTTTTGCGTACCGGCGATTCTGTTTTGGTAAAATTTGCCCGTGCCGACAAAACAGGGGCCTTCTCTCTTGATCATCTCCGCGAAGGCAAATATATCCTCATGATCACCCATCCTTATGTGGGTGATTATTTTGACAAGGTAGAGCTGAAGAACGGTGAGGTCACTGATCTCGGCAAAGTTTTCATGATCCCCAAAAGCAAATTGCTGGCTGAAGTGATACTTAAAAGCGGTTCTCCTATCCGCATCAAAGGCGATACCACTGTATATACAGCCGATAGTTTTAAAGTAAGGGATGGCGCTAATGTAGAAGAATTATTAAGAAGATTACCGGGCATACAGGTGGATAAGGACGGAAACATCACGGCCATGGGTGAACGGGTAACAAAAGTGCTGGTGGATGGCGAAGAATTTTTTGGCAGTGACCCGGGTATCGCCACAAAAAACCTGCGGGCCGATGTGGTAAAGGAAGTGGAAGTATATGACAAGAAAAGCGACCAGGCTGAGTTTACAGGTATTGATGATGGGGTGAAGGATAAAACGATCAACCTTAAATTAAAAGAGGATAAGAAGAAAGGGTATTTCGGAAAAGCTACAGCAGGTGGCGGGTTGCCGGATAAATACAGCAATTCACTTATGGTGAATGCATTTAAATCAAAACGTAAACTGGCCGCTTATGGCCTCATGAGCAATACGGGGCAAACTAATCTTGACTGGCGGGATGCGCAGAACTACGCCGGGGGCATGGACGGTATGTCAACCGGTATGACCGATGATGGCGGTATGTATATGAATTGGGATGGCGGCGGCGAGGATAATTACCAGGGCGGGAGGAATGGCATACCGACCAACTGGAGCGGCGGCCTGCATTACAGTAATAAATTCAACAACAATAAGAACAGTTTTAATGCTGGGTATAAGTTCAATAAAGTGAATGCGCCGGGTATCACCACCACTTTTGCCAATAATTTCTGGCCCGACAGTACATGGAATACGAATACCATCAACGACCGGTACTCTTCCGTTATCAAGCATGCATTCAATATGACCGTAGAGTCCAATATTGATTCGATGAACTCACTGAAGTGGACAACGAGGGTGAATAACAATAACACCCTTACAAAAAGCCGCTTCTACACTGAGTCATTTACCGAAGATGCTGACTCTATTAATAACAGCAGCCGCCTCAGCAATAACAATTCAGATAACAACAGCGTGGCCTCTACCCTGCTCTGGAGACATAAATTCAAAAAACTGGCCCGCACCCTGTCTGTTAATACCGATGTCAGCTGGAGCGAATCAAAGAACGATGGATTGCTTTATTCGCTGAACAACTATTATACCGACGGCCTGGTGAGTTACCGGGATACCCTGGACCAGCAAAACATACGCAACAGCGAGAACAAAACATTGGTTACCCGGGCTACCTATACCGAGCCGCTGATGAAAGACACGTACATTGAACTGAGTTATTCTTTTGGATATTACAACAATATTAATGAACGCATAACTAATATCCCTGACGGGAACGGCAAGTACGAAGACAGGATAGATTCGCTGAGCAATGAATATATATTCAACCGATTTGTGAATACCCCGGGCATCAACTTCCGGGCAAACAAAAAGAAGTACAACTATTCCTTCGGCGCTTCGGTGGGCTTCAGCCAGTTTGAACAAAAGAATGTGACCGAAGACCGGGAGTACAAATACAATTTCACGAATTTCTTTCCCCGTGCCACTTTCCTGTATAAGTTCAAACCGAGCCAAAACCTTCGTTTCAATTATAACGGGAATACCACGGCCCCCTCACTGGAGCAGTTGCAGCCGATCAGGGTGAATACCGATCCTTTTAATATCTACATCGGTAATCCCACGCTGGACCAGTCTTTCCGCCATAGTTTTAATGCCGGCTACAACAGTTATAATGTTTTAAAGGAAAAAAATATCTGGACGAGCCTGAATTTTAATTTCACCCAGAATGCTTTTACCAATCTCAGCACGGTAGATTCACTGGGAAGAAGAACTTATATAACTGTAAACGTGAACGGGATCTATAATTTGAATTTGTACAGCGATTACGGATTCAAGATACCTGATACCAGGTGGCGGCTCGGTTTCGGACCTACATTTAGCAGGAACCGTAATATTGATTTTGTGACCGACCCGAAAACGAAGGTCCCCGTAAAGAATGCCACCAATACCACCGCATTAGGTGTCAGGCTGAATGTGAGCCAGTATGTAGAGAACAAGTATAATTTTTATTTCAGCCCCAACTTTACGCTGAACAGTTCCAAAGCTTCGGTCAATACTTCTGCCAATGCCGAATACTGGCAAATAGCAGGATACTTTGGCGGCGAGGTCAACCTTCCCAAAGGTTTCAGGATAAACACGGATGCCAATATGCAGTACCGTAAAAAAGATCCAAGGTTCCCGGCTGCCAATAGTTTTATGACATGGAACGGAAGTGCGACCAAAGGGTTTTTCAAAAATGAACTGGAACTGAAGTTCGCTGTGTACGATATATTGAACCAGAACCGCGGTTACCAGCGAAATTTCAACAGCTATAG
>DATDIX010000125.1:0-3618 GCA_036520835.1 Chitinophagaceae bacterium
GGCAGATGAATTTCTTGACCAGGATAAGCTGGTCGTTTATACAGAAGGGGCTAATAATCCCAAAAGAGAATACCGTTGCAAAAGACCCGGCTTATTTGAAAAAGGCAAACTTGTATTACTGGTCGATGAACTTTCTGCCAGCGCCAGCGAAGTACTGGCCGGGGCTGTACAGGATTGGGACAGGGGTACCATTATTGGCCGTAGAACATTTGGTAAAGGGTTGGTGCAGGAACAATTTGAACTCAAAGATGGATCAGCACTCCGCCTGACCGTGGCCCGCTATTATACTCCGCTTGGACGCAGCATTCAACGGCCCTATGATCATGGAAAGCGGGAGTACATGGATGAAATATGGCAGCGTTATTCAAACGGTGAGGCATTATATGCTGACTCGAACAAAGTCACCAATGGTAAAGAGTATAAAACAAATGCCGGTAAAACGGTATATGGCGGCGGCGGCATCATGCCGGATATATTTGTTGGCCTTGATACATCATCCTATCCTATTGCCGTAAACAGGATGCTATTGGATGGCAGCTTCAATAATTTTGTCTATAAATATTACCTGCAGCACAAACCGCAGATAGATGCTTTTACCTCTTCAACAGATTTTATACAGCACTTCAACTATGATGATATGTGGAACAGGTTTGTCAGTTTTGCTTCAGGCTCTGTTGATATGAATGCTCTTTCTGCCAAACAAAAGGAAACCTTGCAAACAAGACTGGAAGCTTACCTGGCCCGGTTCAAATGGAGAAGCACCGGTTTTTACCAGGTGTTGAATAACGATGACCCGGTAGTGAAAAAAGCGATAGAGGAGTTAAAAAAATAAAAGCACCCGGCTGTGCCGGATGCTTTGAGGACAAGGTAATGTTCAGTATTTATGATTAAGGATTATTCTTATTCTCGTCCCACCATTTCTTTTCGATCTTGTAGGAGCCGAATAAACCAAGCCCACCACCGATAGCAATAAGGGCAAAGTAAATAGGCGCATTTTCCTTATGATGGTTAAACTTATTTACCATATCGTTTAGTATATAATTGTCCAGCAAATAAGCAAGGAATAAACCTACCCCTGCACCTATCAGCAATAAGGCCCATTTCAGGTTTTTATAAGGAGCCGGCCTGTTGGCAAACTCTTTTGGGTTCATACCTTTTTCTATCATTGCCAGGTTTTGGCGTGTTTTCAGGTAATAAATTCCAAATATCATGGCAAATCCGCCTGCAAACATTGTGACCGGGATTAGAACTTCTGCGCCGTCCATAACTTTAATTTTTATTGTTTTAAATTTTTTGTTTGTGTTTATTCCATTATGACTACAGCTTTTAAACCCAGGTTACAGTCATAAAGAACTTTTTTATCCGCAGCCGCCTTTTGGCTAAAGCTGCTTACACAAACTATGACTACAGGCAGTGAAAGCTGGTTACAGGTTCGGGAAAAAACTTTTTACCTCATATTGCGATTATTAAATACTTATTATAACAGATCATCCCTAACTCCCCTTCAGGGGTTGGGGGTAAAAACGTAACTTGTACGGTAACCAGACTGTTCCACTTGTAGTCTTATATAGTACATGTCAACCGGACATAATGATAATGAGATCATTAGCAAAGTGCTAAGTGGTGACCAACAAGCTTATGCGACCCTGGTCAACCGCTACCAAAGCTATGTTTTTACGCTGACTCTCCGTTTTACCAAGAACCGGGAGGATGCGGAGGAAGTGGCGCAGGATATATTTATAAAGGCCTACCGGGCTTTGGCTGATTTCAAGGGTAATTCAAAGTTCAGTACCTGGCTCTATACCATCGTAAATAATACCTGTATTACCTTCCTGAGAAAAAAGAGACTGGAAATACATTCGCTGGATAAAGAAGGCGTTTTTGAAGTGGCAGACAGCATGGATTCGGGTTTCAGGGCGAATATGGTGGAACAAAAATCAAAAGTGGCGATGGTAAACAATGCTATCGGCCTGCTGAGCCCCGACGATGCGGAGATCATAACTTTGTTCTATAAAAGTGAGCAGTCGCTGGAAGAAATAGCACAGATATTAGGACTCGAAACAAATACGGCGAAAGTTCGTTTACACAGGGCCAGGACAAGACTGAAGGAAAAAATGGAAAAACATTTCAGTGAAGAAGTAAAAGATATTTACCCCTAACCCCTAAAGGGGAACAAGGGTGCAGATAAAAAATAAAAATCGAAACCTTATATTAAATGAAGGAGGTTTGAAATGAATGAAAATTATAAAAACTCCCCTTTAGGGGCCGGGGGTACCGAAGAACGCCTCTGGAACTATATTGATGGCACCAGCAGTGCGGATGAGAAGTTAGTAATAGAGAAGCTATTGCAGGAAAATGCTGAATGGAGGGAAAAATACCGTGAATTGCTGGAAGTGAACAGCATGTTGCGATCAATAGAATTAGAAGAACCTTCCATGCGGTTTACTAAAAATGTAATGGAAGGAATAGCTAAACTGCAAATAGCCCCTGCTACTAAATCCTACATTAATAAAAAGATCATCTGGGGGATCGGGATATTCTTTATCACCCTTGTTGTTGGCTTCCTGGTATATGGTTTCGGGCAGGTTGACTGGACAGCAAAAGGGGATACCAAAATACCTATTGACCTTGGCAAAGTAGATTACAGCAAGTTCTTCAATAATACTTACGTGAATGTATTTATGATGATCAATGTAGTGCTGGGCCTGTTTTTACTGGATCGTTACCTGGCTAACAAGAGAAAACAATTCAGGGAAGAAGCTTGATGATCATTTATCATCTTGTCCGGTAAAACCCTTCTGTTCGCAGGAGGGTTTTTTTATTTTCCCGTCTCAGTTATATCACTAACCATTCCCCTCCCAAAATCTTACCTTCGTGCTGCTTAAATGCTTGCGATGGATATCAAAAACAATATACTCGAAACGATCGGCAATACCCCGATGATCAGGTTGAATAAAGTGACCCGGGACAGTCCCTGCACCGTGCTGGCAAAAGTGGATTATTTCAACCCCGGTAATTCCATCAAAGACCGCATGGCGCTGAAGATGGTGGAAGTGGCCGAACAGGAAGGCAAACTTAAACCCGGCGGCACCATCATTGAAGGCACAAGTGGCAATACCGGCATGGGCCTCGCATTGGCAGCCGTCGTAAAAGGGTATAAATGTATTTTCGTTACCACCGATAAACAATCAAAAGAAAAAGCTGATATACTAAAGGCCGTTGGCGCTGAAGTGATCGTATGTCCTACCAATGTTTTACCTGAAGATCCCCGCAGTTATTATAGTGTAGCTAAAAGACTGGCAAAGGAGATACCCAACTCCTATCACATGAACCAATATGATAACCTGGCAAACAGGCTGGCCCATTATGAAACAACCGGCCCTGAAATATGGGAGCAAACAGGCGGAAAGATCACGCATCTCGTTTGTACAGCCGGTACAGGCGGCACCATTACCGGCACAGCACAGTTTTTAAAAGAAAAAAATCCCAATATTCAAATATGGGCAATTGATGTGTACGGTTCATTACTCACTAAATACTTCCGCACCGGTGAAGTGGATATGAAAGAAGTGCACCCTTATATCTCCGAAGGCTTTGGTGAAGATTTTGTCCCGCTGA
>DATDIX010000126.1:0-22787 GCA_036520835.1 Chitinophagaceae bacterium
GTTTTGTTTTAAATAAATAAAATAAGCAGGGAGGGATCAGTTAAGTCAGGATAAGATGGAAAGGATGGGAAAGCTATGAATTTGGAGGGATTAAACAAGTTTTTGATCGGGGAAGTAAAAAAAGATGCTAAAAGTCAAACAATCTCACTCAGCTCAAGCCAGCGCAATTCTTTTTCGTCCAAAAGCCGGGTCACTTCGCCAATGCGGTGGGAGAGTTGCTGCAGTTCTTCAAAAGGAGTGTTACCGTTATTGAGTTTTTCAGTGATGGTTTCTTTTTCTGCCGTAAGGTCTGAGATATCCTTTTCCAGTATTTCAAATTCTCTTTTTTCTTTGAAGGAAGGCTTTCTCTTGTTTCCGGTTTCCGGTTTCTGGTTCCCGGTTTCTGGTTCGCTATTTTTTTTACCCGGCAACAGGGAACTGGTAACCGGCAACATTTCTTGCTCTTTTTGCCATATCCGGTACTGCGAATAGTTTCCCGGAAAATCCCTGATCACCCCATCACCCTCAAAAACGAATAAATGATCTACCAGCCTGTCCATAAAATACCTGTCGTGGGAAACAATGACAAGGCAGCCGGGGAATTCGCTGAGAAAATTTTCCAATACGCCCAATGTCGGAAGATCGAGGTCATTGGTGGGTTCATCCAGCACCAAAAAATTGGGATTGCGGAATAAAATGGAAAGTAAATGCAATCTTCTTTTTTCACCACCACTCAGTTTGCTGATATAGGTATATTGTTTATCAGGATCAAACAGGAACAATTGAAGGAATTGGGCGGCCGTTAATGAACCACCGCTGGCGAGTGGAAAATTCTCGGCGATATCTTTTACAAATTCGATTACCCTCATATCTTCTTTTACTACCAGCCCCTGCTGTGAGTAATTGCCGAATATCACCGTATCGCCAACATTTATTTTGCCGCTGTCAGCCTGTTCTATTCCCTGCATGATATTAGTAAAAGTGGACTTGCCTACCCCGTTCTTACCCACCACGCCAACCCGTTCACCCTTTTTGAAAGTATAATCAAATCCTTTCAGGATCACTTTGTCGCTATAGCTTTTGTAAACCTTCTTTAATTCGATCACTTTGCCGCCCAGCCGGTTCATTTTCATCTGCAGTTCTACCTGCTGGTCTTCGATCTTTTGTTTGGCTTTCTTTTCTACTTCATAAAAATTATCCTGCCGGCTTTTACTTTTGGTCGTTCTCGCTTTGGGCTGCTTGCGCATCCATTCCAGTTCTTTGCGATAGGTATTCTTTGCTTTGTCAATGCTGGCCAGTTCACTTTCTATTCTTGCCGCTTTCTTTTCTAAGTAATTTTCATAATCACCTTTATAGACATAGAGGTTGCTGCCATCCAGTTCCCATATCTCTTTGCAAACAGCATCCAGGAAATAGCGGTCGTGTGTGACCAGCAGCAGCGTTACATTTTCTTTATCCACGTAGTGCTCGAGCCACTCTACCATTTCTACATCCAGGTGGTTGGTGGGCTCATCCATGATCAGCAATACATGTTTATGCTCAAAGCCGATATCAATTAGTGTTTTTGCCAGCGCCACTCTTTTTCGCTGGCCGCCGCTTAATGTATTGACCACCTGGTTAAGGTTATGGATATTCAGTTTGCCCAGCACCTGTTTTACTTTGGCATCAAAATCCCAGGCGCCAAGATCATCCATTTTATGGATGGCTGCATTCAGTTTATCCGGGTCATTTTCTTCACTAAGCAGTTCAAACTCTTTGATAGCATTCAGTACAGGATGGTCATGAAAAAAAATATTATCGAGGATAGAGCGGTTTTCTGAAAAAACAGGTTCCTGCTCAAACAACACCACATCTACATCTTTATTGACCCGGCATTTGCCTTCATCCGTAGTTTCTTTTCCGGCTAATATTTTTAATAAAGTGGACTTGCCTGAACCATTACGGGCTACCAATGCGATCTTGTCACCTTCTTCAATATGAAAGGAAATATTGGAAAAAAGAGGGATGATGCCATAACTTTTTGTCAATCCGTCAGCAGAAACATAATGCATATACTGCAAAGATAAAGAAGCGTTTATGGCTTTTGGTGGCAGAAAAAATTTTATGGCATAGTTTTTTGCGTAGTTGCTTATTAAATCATTTGTTATGGCGAACAATCTTGTTGAGACCATTCAAAGAAACCTGGGATTTCCCCCTCTCCGGAAAATTGACCCCAACATCCAGGAAACAATAGAAAAAACTCCCCGCGAAACTTCCGAAAAACTGGCGCAGGCAGCGATTCCGGCTGTATTGACTGCTATGTACCGGTTCACCCGATCGGATGAAGGCTGCAATGCTATTCTTTCTGTGGCCGGTCATGCTGACTGGCTGGGTGTTATGTTTAAGGGAAAAGAGACCACGGCGGTGGAGAAAGTTGCCCGCTATGCCGGCGTTACAGAAAAGGAGGCGGAAAGGGCCCTGGAGAATATCGCAGATGAGGCTGCGTTAACAGTAAAAAAGTCAGCGGGATCGCATCCCACTCCAGAGACCGTCAAATCATTTATGAATGCCCAACGTCATAGCATACTTGTCTATTTGCCGGCGGCTATGCAAATGGGCGACCTGCTGAATGAAGAATCGCTGGACGACCGCACCAATAAAATGGAAGGGCCTTTTTCCAACCTTATGCATGCTATTGAAAACAAACTTTCCCGTAGCGATCAGTCAAAATATCCTTAACCGCTGACCAGGTAAATAAGCAAACAAAGAAGCAGCACGATCAGTAATAGTATCCATGCCTTATGTGTGTCCCAGTTGGCAACTGTGCGGGAATGATCAGCGTATTTATTAATTGCTTCTCCAATGTGTGAATCTGTATTGATCCTTGTCAATCTCGCTGACAGGAGCTTTGCATATTTCCAGGGAAGAGTGCGGCTGCTTTTTAATACTGAATCAACAATGGCATTATTAATACCGGTTTCTTTAAAAGCGTTGATCTTTTCAATGGTATCGTCAGAAAGAATATTGCAGATATGATCATACAGGCCTTCTTTATCCATCCGGTGTACATCAAGGGTTGAAACATATTTATCCAGTTCCAGTACCTGTTTTAAAATAGTGACAGGGGTTATAGCGGTTGCCGTATCCTTCTTACCGATGCTTTGATGATACCATCGTTGCTGCAGGTAATATTCTTTCTTTGACGGGTTGCTGAGTATTTCGTAGGCTTCTTTTATTATTTCAAATTGTGCAGCAGCGTACAGGTCGTTGCCGCTTTTGTCAGGATGGTATTGTTGCGCCAGGCGGCGGTAAGCTGCTTTAATTTCTTTCAGTGTAGCAGAAGGAGGCAGCTCCAGTATTTTATAATAATCTTTTGCCTGCAAGGTGCAGCGAAGATATAGGCTGCCATAATAATGGTAACAGCGCTCCTTATTTTTTATTTCAGGTATTTTGCCCAAAAATCAAGTGTCCGTTGCCAGGCTGTTTTTGCT
This sequence comes from Chitinophagaceae bacterium, assembly GCA_036520835.1. Lineage (GTDB taxonomy): Bacteria > Bacteroidota > Bacteroidia > Chitinophagales > Chitinophagaceae > VBAT01. The sequence continues at coordinate 3,450 of DATDIX010000126.1, forward strand.
GCCTCTTCGTTATAGCGTGTCGGCGCCGTATCATTATGAAAAGCATGGTTGGCTCCTTCGTACATATACAATTCATACTTGATGCCTGCATTCTTTAGCGCTTCTTCGTAAGCAGCTATGCCGGCATTTACTCTTTCGTCCAATGAGGCGTAATGCAATTGAATAGCCGCCTTTATTTTAGGTACATCGGCTGCATTAGCCTGGCGGCCATAAAAGGCAACTGCTGCTTTTAATGAAGGCACATTAACGGCCAGGCTATTCGACATAGCGCCGCCCCAGCAAAAACCAACACAGCCAAATTTTCCATTACTGTCCTTACGTCCCGGTAAATAGTCAAACGCTTTAATAAAATTCTGGAGATTGTCTTCCGCTTTCAGTTCCTGGAACTTAGTTCTTGCTTCATCCTCGTTGGCAGGTGTGCCGCCCAGCGGAGAAAGGGCATTGGGAGCCACGGCGAGGTATCCTGCTTTAGCAGCCCGGCGGGTCACATCTTCTATATGTGCATTCAATCCCCGGTTTTCATGAATGACGAGAACGGTCGGGTATTTCTTTTCTTCTTTTGGCCTTGCTACATAAGCCTGCATATCTCCATTGATGCCGGGATAGGTAATGCGTTCTGTGAACAGATCATCTTCCGCGGTGATGGCGGCATGTGCCTGGTTCACTTCTATTAATGGGAGTATGGCCATAGCAGCAGCGGTTCCCCCGGCCAGCAAAGTGAGCCGACGCAAAAATTCATTCCTGCTAAGCGGTTTATGCGTGTATTCGTCGTAGAGGTTAATGATACGCTGATCCATATAAAATAATTTGAGATTCTTAAAGTTACGGAGATTGCCGGCACAGTAAAACAATCTAAAGGGCTATGTCCTTTATTTTTTTATATTTATATACTCATTTTAGATTCGTTTGCCCCAAACACTCATTATGAAACAAAAAATACTGTATTTCTCAGGCATTGCCATTTTCCTTTTATCCTTTTCCCTTTTATTTACGACAGGTTGCCAGCGGGAACTAAGCGACCCCGGAGGTGGTAACCCAAATCCGCCCGGTACATCCGAACCAGCCGTCAACGATAATGAAATGGTTATAGGTGGCGTCAGGGGTACGGTGATAGACCAGAATAACCGGCCTGTGGAAGGGGCTACCGTTGTCAGCGGATCTCACACTACAACTACGGATCGTTATGGAGCGTTTACCTTTTCAAACATCAATCTTTCCAAAGCCAATGGTTATGTAAAAGTGACCAAAACGGGATACTTCAATGGCAGCCGTACTTTTATTTCAGTAGCAGGCCGTATAAATAATGTTCGCATCAAACTTTTACCAAAGACCAATGCCGGTAATTTCCCGGCAGCAGCAGGTGGTACCATTAATATTGCAGGCGGTGGAAAATTAGTGATGCCTGCTGCTGCGATCACTGATGCAGGTGGCGGCGCTTACTCCGGTACGGTGAATGTAGCTATGACCTGGATCGACCCAACCTCGGCTGATCTGCCCTATATTATTCCCGGTGATCTTCGCGGCGTTACTACCGGCGGACAGGAGCGGGGGCTTGAAACTTTCGGTATGTTGGGTGTGGAATTGACCGGCAACACCGGCCAGGCTTTAAAAATCACGGCGGGTAAAACTGCAGAACTTACTTTTCCCATACCTGCAGCATTACAAGGCAATGCCCCGGCGACTATTGATCTCTGGAATTTTGATGAAGCTACCGGCCGCTGGAAACAGGAAGGAACAGCAACGAAGAATGGCAGTTATTATATAGCGCAGGTCAGTCATTTTTCTTTCTGGAATTGTGACGCACCTTTCCCATTGGTTGAAGTATGCATGACGATCGTAAGCGCAGGCAATAATCTTCCGCTGAATAATGTACAGGTTCGAATCAAGAGACCTAATGGCTCTTATGGTTACGGAAGAACCGATTCATTGGGTAATCTTTGCGGCAAAGTACCGAAGAATGAAGCCCTCGTATTAGAAGTATTGGGCCAGTGTAATAATGTAGTGCATACCCAAAACATCGGGCCATTCAGCAGCAATGCTTCTCTCGGTACCATTGCTGTTACAATTCCTGCAACAAATTCATTGATCATAACCGGCACATTGGTGAATTGCAGCAATGCAAACGTGACCAATGGCGTGGCAGTAATTTATACCGGCAATGCACATTCCTATTCTGTCCCGGTAACAAACGGAACATTTTCTCTTACACTTTTACGCTGTGAAAATGCAACAGTGAGTTTTTCAGTACTGGGAGTTGATTATACCACTTTACAGCAAGGCAACCCGGTAAGCGGAAGCGGAACAACAGGAACAGTAAATGTGGGAACGATACAAGCCTGCGGTACCTCATCTGCAGAGTTTGTTGAATTCCTGATCGACGGGGTACCATATGCGTATGCTTCGCCGCCTGACAATATATTCTTTAGCGATTCTACCACTCCGGCGCCGGGCAGTGCTACCATATTTGCCACAAAGACTGCTGGCAGTAATACAGCCTATTCTAATTTCCGGTTTGAAACTAACGGCACTACTGGTATCAAACCCCTACACCAATGCCGTATCAGCGCAGGAACCCTGGGTGTTGCCGAGGTCATCCTGACGCCGTCTCCAACAGTTACTATTACAACATGGGGACCTCCGGTTACTGGTTTTGTTGAAGGCAATTTTAATATACAAATGAATTTTGCCGGGACGCCAAAAACGGTGGTCTGTACATTCAGGGTACGACGAGGGTGAGGATTCCGCCGAAACATATTTAGAAGCTGTCTCCAAAGACAGCTTTTTTATTTTACTCTAACGTTTCTATAACAAAGCGGCCAATGTTTTCATAAAATCATAAAACTGGTTGACTTGCAACCCTCATGGCATAGAAATAGCGTCTAACTTTGAAATTACGCAAACGTTTGACTAAGCTATTTACAATCTCAAATTCTAATCAAATGAAACGAATCCTGAAAACAGCCGCCCTTGCCTTGCTGGTAACATTTGGCGGCTCCTGGCAAAATTTTGCCTTCGCCCAACCCGGCGATTACAATGATTATGGTGATAATGAAGTTTCCTACCAATCCTTTTATGATGAACTGAGTCCGCATGGCCGCTGGATCGATTATCCGGAGTACGGCTATGTCTGGGCGCCCAATGGAATAACCGGTTTCCGGCCTTATGAAACAGGGGGACATTGGGTATGGACAGATGACTATGAATGGATGTGGGTCTCCGATTATTCATGGGGATGGGCTCCATTTCACTACGGCCGCTGGTTTCATGATCCATCTTATGGGTGGATGTGGATGCCCGGTTATGAATGGGCTCCGGCATGGGTAGCCTGGCGTGATGGTGGCGACTATTATGGATGGGCGCCATTAAGACCCGGTTTTAATATCGGTATCAACATTTCAATAGGTGGGTATAATCCGCCGGTTGATTATTGGTGCTTTGCCCCGAGGCGTTATATCTCTTCACCCCGTATCTATAATCATTGCATAGACAGGAGCAGAAACGTAGTGATAATTAACAACACGACTATTATCAATAATTATGGCCGTAGAAATAATGTCTTCTATAATGGTCCGCGTCGTATGGACGCTGAACGATATGCAGGTCGTATCAACCCGGTTCGTTTCAGGGAATCATCAAGACCGGGTCGTTCGCAATTCAGGAATAATGAAGTGTCTGTTTACAGGCCAAGAGTAAGAAGGGATGATAACCGTCAATTCACACCCCGCAGTTTTGACCGCTATGAACGGAACGGAAATAATAACGGGTTTGGAAGAGACCGTGATAATAACAATAACCGGGGCAATGGTAATAATTTACCTGTAAGGAGAGAGAGAGATGATCGTATTAGCCGCAGGGAGAATAGCGATGCGAGACCACAGGATAATAATAATGGTGGCAACCGCCGGTTTGATCGCCGCGATGTAACCAACAGAACAAATAATGGTCAGCAGCGTGGTAATGACGAAAGAAGGGAAAGAAGATCCTTTGAGCAAAGAAATAATGAAGTGCGTCAGCAACCCGGTAACAATAATAATAATGACAGAAGGGCTGAAAGACGTAATGAATTTGAAAGGAACCGGAATAACTCAGCATCTCAACCTAACAGGCGGGAAATGCGAAATGACAATCGTTCTGAAAGGCAACCTTCGCAGCGGGCAGATCGTCAACAACAACGACAGCAAGGACAGGTGGAGAACCGCAGAGGTGGAAATGAAAACCGTGAACAAAGGGGTGGGAATAATAACAATGAAAGAGGCCGCAGCAGGCGGGGATAAAAATAATTCTCTATGAAACGGTAAAAGACCCCCCTGGGTCTTTTTTTTATTTAAATGTTTTGATGCAAACCTATTGAAACAAGGTTTATAAAATATCTTCTTTGAATGATAAGAAAGAAATGAAAACAGTAAACAATAACTGAGTAAGGCTAATCCCTGAACTCCTGGCTGATCATCAGGCCATAGAAGCCCCCATCCTGGATACCGATACCAACTCTTCCAAAAGCCGGGTTCATAATATTGGCGCGGTGACCCGGAGAGTTCATCAGGTTCTTATGAGCGATCTCAAGTGTTTGCGCTAAAGCAAGATTTTCGCCGGCAGTTCTGAATTTTACATCAGCCTCTTTCATCCTGTCAAATGGATCTTTGCCATCAGGGTTAACATGGGCAAAATATCCCCGGACAAACATATCTTTTGAATGAGCCCTTCCTACCAGGGTCTGTTCACGATCTGCTTTCAACGGCTTTAAGCCTTCTTTTGCTCTTTCATTATTTATCAGTTCAAGCATTTTTGCTTCCAGGCCTGGACGTATCACCGGGTCTTCATAAGTAAAGTGCAGACTGATCTTTTCATGCGACACTGGTTCCACCGCCAGGCTTTTCATAGTTTTTCTTACAGCTTCATCAAAGACAGGCGCCAGTTTTTTATTGGCCCATTCCGCCTTTGCTGACAGGGTGATGGCAATACGACTGCTGCGTGCTTCCCGGGTGATATTATTTTTTACCGGCATTGCCATGAACAATGCAGTAATAACGGTAGCATATATCATTCCGTTGATCATTCCGGGTATCATGCCCAGGAAATGGTTGGTTCCATCCTGATTGACTTTTTCCGGAATGATACGAAGTATGCGCTTTATAATAAAACCAATAATGATGCGGGCAACAATAATGGTAAGTATAAAAGCAAACGGTAAAAGCCATGCTCCGGGAGAGACTAACTTTTCAATGGCTGTTGCTGTATAGGGATAAAAAATAAAACCGGGAACAATACTGCCGGCCCAGGTAAGCAGATCCAGTGAACCGAGGATAAAACCTCTTTTCCACCCGGCCCATACAGCTACCAGTAAAACAAGAACCAGCAAAAGATCGATCCAATTCATAAAAAGGATATTCAGTTTGCAAAGCAAGAGAAATTAAAACGCCTGCATGCATAAATATTCCAACAGGTGTTAATTAAACGGACAGGTGTATCGTGTTATTTGCAATGAATGGTTAAAATTCAAAACAGGGTTGCGATCTGTATTATCAGAGAGTAATGACCTTTATCTATTTTATTAATTGATGCGGTATTTATTGGTGATGCTATACCAATAGCCGAATGGACAGGTTCAGGAGTTTATATGCCGGAGAAGATTAACAAGGATCAATAATTGGTTTTTACTAAAAAAGAGAAAGTATTGAATGTGAATGATTACTTCTGAAAAGATGCGACTTTTACGGTACTGCTCGTAAAACTCCTATTGGCATATAGAAGATTTTTCCATCCAAAAATGCATGGTTTTGCTCAAAATTGTACTATTTTAACCGTCCGTCCTATTAAAAACTTAGCGCCACTATGAGTTACGTATCGCAACTATTTCAAATCCGCCGTCCTCAAAAGATCAGGCCACCCAAGCTCAGGCTTTCGGACCTGATAGATTTTTTGAAGGAGTTGCCTAACCTCACATTAAGCTTCCTGGACAGAATAAAGAATATCGGTATTTCACCGGTTATGACTGCACAGGAGAAAAGTAAACTTGGTATTTTTAATCACCTTAATTTTTTTCAATTCATTACCGGTATTATTATCCCGGTTGTTGGTCTTTTAAATGCAAGTAAATTTCCCGTCAGCGGATGGCTTATAGTATGTATGCCGGCATTGGTCAGTGTGGGGGTATTGGCGTTAAATGCTTATAAACAACACCAGCTTGCCCTGCTGGCCTATTTTATTTTTTACCCGCTTTTTATTTGTGTTAATTATATTAATGGCATTAGCCTGGGAGCAGAGCTTTCCTTCATCCTGTATGGGATACTTTCGGTTTTCTTTATACAGGATATCGGTTACATGATCTTTTCGATCAGCTTTTCCATGGTCAGTTATTTTTTCCTTTCTGTTATACTTAAAAAGTATACCTACAAACTGGAAGACATCAACTTCGTTGCCTACCTCATCAACCAGGGGTTGGCGATTATTTATATTTTTTACGGATTATACCTTATTAAAACCGAGAACAGTAACTTCAACAGGGCCCTGCAGGAAACGAACGTGGAGATAAAGAACCAGTCGAACCAGTTGCAGCAGCAGGCCGAAGAACTGGATGAACTGAATTCGCTAAAAAACAAATTGTTCTCTGTTATTTCTCATGACCTGAAAGCTCCGATGTACGCTTTGCGTAATCTCTTTGATAATATCCACAGCCAGGATATGCCCGCCCAGGATATAAAAGCGCTGATCCCGGAAGTAAAAAAAGACCTGAACTATACCGTCAGCCTGATGGAAAACCTGCTGCAATGGGCAAAAAGCCAGATGCAGTCGCATACAGTAAGACCACAACTGATCAACGTAACGGATATCATTGATGAAGTAATGCACCTGTTGCACCTGCAGGCAGAGGCAAAGAATATCAGGATCAATAAAAAGGCAGCTACCCCGGTTTATGCCTGGGCCGATTATGATATGATCAACCTGGTGATACGCAATCTTGTTTCCAATGCGGTAAAATTCACCCCATGGGGAGGAGAAATTTGCATTGGCGGCAGCGAACAGGATTCATTTGCAGAAGTATTTGTACAGGATTCGGGCAAAGGAATGACAGATAAAGAAATTAAAAAGATCAATGCACATGAATTCTTCACCACCAATGGTACAGCGCAGGAGCAGGGAACAGGTTTAGGGCTGATGCTGTGTAAAGAGTTCCTGGTAAAGAATGACGGTCACCTGCGTATTGAAAGCAAACCCGGTAAGGGCAGTACTTTCTCCTTCACATTACCCCTTGGTGACTGAGCCGCTTTTCTAAAAATGGGAAAAGGATCCGCATTAATTATACCGCCGCTACTCTGAATGGTTTTACTTCTATGCTTTGCCATACATTACCGGTAATATAGGGCTCGTACCTCATCCAGTGAGCCAGGTCATCCTCCGTTTCAAACTGAACGACCATCATAGAGCCGATCATCTTCCCCTCATCATTTAATATTGCACCACCAGTAATAAAACGACCATGATGTTTCAGTTCTTTTGCCATTTCAAAATGAGAAGGACGCACTTTCATCCGGCGATCTGCCGCTTCATGGTCTGTTCCGTCATAGGCGATGACGAGGTATTGCAGCATAATAAGAATTTTGTCAGTAAGTAAATCTAAATAAAAAAGCAGGGCCGGCCTGGTGATCAATGAAATTACATTCATCCTGTTCACCTGGTATCCCCAAAAAATATCCCGGAAGATTTGATTCTTTGAAAAAAGTTTCTATTTTGTTTCCCCATCACGTTCCCGTCCTTCCCCTTTTGATATTATTCCCACCCCCCAACGATCAGTTCCCTGTATAAGACGGATGCCAATTTCCCATGGGCCATATGCTTATGGAAAGACAATTGCTTATACTCTTGCTTCTTTGTTCATCTGTTTGCCGGGCACAGCAGAAACAGGTCAATGTTGATGACCTGCTGATACTATCTTCCATTTCTCCGAAGAATTTTAATACTTACCTGGGGAAAAAGGGCTTTGTACCAACCTTTAAAACGATGCCGGGTAATAACCCGGCTGTCACTTTCATAGAAACCAAAAACAGCAAAGGAACAGATTCTCTTTCTTTCAACCGCAGCATTGAAATGTATAAAAGAGACAATAGCAATTTCTTTGCATTACATACTTCCTCGAAGGAAGAGTTCCAGGAGGGGCGTTTCCGTTTAAAGCAAGCGGGCTTTTTTTATGATAATACCAACAGAACGGAGCGTCCTTCTTCTTTATGTTTTAAAAAAGGAAGTATAACAATAATAACAGACACAAGTATAAAGAAAGAAGGTGTTGTGTACAGTTTTTTATTACAAAAGAAAGAGTTCCCCGATCCCGGTACTATCCGGTTCGCAGAAGACCTGCTGAAGTTCGATTCACATGAACACCTCGTTCATTTTTTTGGTAAGGACAACGTGAAAGAAGATGATTACCGGTTTTCGGAAAATGAGTCAAAAAAATGTTCGGTTGTATTTCCCAACAGCAGCCGGCAGGCAGTTTTTATCTGGGACGATGAGAGCAATCTTCATAAGGTATCCTTTATAGTAATTGGCGGGGTGGTGCCAACGGCCAGCGCAGTTCAGTATAACCGCAGCGTCGGCCAGAATGCCTGGATGCTGGAGAATGGTGTTTATTCAGGTATGCGGATAAAAGATCTTTTGAAGATCAACGGGAATGACTTCAAATTTTACGGACAGGATTCTGAATTTTCATTTATGATCGAGCCGGTCAATACAAAATATATTGATTTTAAAAGGGTCGGTATTGTGCTGGGTTGTTTTGATTGCTCCGGGTCGCCGCTGCTACAAACAGAAAAGGTCAGCGCTGAGGAGGCTGCTGATCTTGATCTAGCTTTATATGTTTCCTGTGTAATGATCAGGCCACGCTAAATTTTATTATCCCGGAAACTGTTACATAAAAGATCCCCGCCATGGCGGGGATCTTACTTATTATTTACGATACATTATTTCTGTTTCAGTCTTTTACCCGGTTCAGGATAAAAAAGGCGTCAGGCTTCTGCTTCCATATAACTTTCTACCGGTTCGCAGGTACAGATAAGGTTCCTGTCACCATGTGTATTGTTCACCCTCGCCACGGAAGGCCAGAATTTATTCAGGGTAACATAATATAACGGGAAGGCAGCCTGTTGTCTTGTATAACTATGTTTCCATTCATCAGCAGTCACGACAAACTGTGTATGCGGCGCATGCTTCAGCGGGTTGTCTTTTTTGTCTGCTATTCCGTCTTCGATCGCTTTTATTTCTTCACGGATGCTGAGTAAGGCATCACAAAAACGATCCAGTTCAGCCTTGTCCTCGCTTTCTGTCGGCTCTATCATGATAGTGCCGGGAACAGGAAAACTCATGGTCGGGGCATGAAAACCGTAATCGATTAAACGTTTGGCTACGTCTTCCGCTTCTATTTCAGCGCTTTTTTTATAAGGTCTCAGGTCAACGATAAACTCGTGGGCACACTCGCCATTATGATTGGTATATAAAATATCAAACTTGCCTGCCATCCTTGCCCGCATATAGTTGGCATTAAGGATCGCATATTCTGTAGAGGCTTTTACACCTTCATTGCCTAACATTCTTATGTAGCCATAAGAGATCAGTAATATACTGGCACTGCCGTATGGGGCTGCGGAGACAGCGTTTGCAGTTGGCTGTTTGCTGTTGGCAGTTACATGTCCCGGTAAGAAGGGTTTCAAATGTTCTTTTACACAGATGGGTCCCATGCCAGGTCCGCCGCCACCATGTGGTATGGCAAATGTTTTGTGCAGGTTAAGATGGCATACATCAGCGCCGATCAGGCCTGGGGCAGTTAACCCCACTTGTGCATTCATGTTTGCCCCGTCCATATATACCTGCCCGCCATGCTGGTGAATAATAGCGGTAATATCTTTTATGGTTTCTTCATACACGCCATAGGTACTTGGGTAAGTGATCATGATGCCTGATAAGTTAGCCGCATGCTGCTCTGCTTTTGCCTTCAGGTCATTCATATCAATATACCCGTTCTCCAGCGCTTTTACTACTATCACTTTCATTCCCACCATCACGGCTGATGCGGGATTGGTGCCATGTGCCGAGATCGGTATCAGCATCACATTGCGATGATGATCGCCGCGGCTCTCGTGGTATGCTTTGATGGTTAGTAAGCCGGCATATTCACCCTGGGCACCGCTATTTGGCTGCAGGCTGCAGGCATCAAAAGCCGTTATCTCGCAGAGGTATTTGCTTAATGCATCTGTTACATACTTATAGCCTTCCGTTTGGTCAGCAGGGGCAAAAGGATGGATACTGCTCCAATGCTGCCAGCTTAAGGGGATCATTTCAGAAGCAGCATTCAGTTTCATCGTGCAACTGCCGAGAGAGATCATCGAAGTATTGAGCGAAAGATCTTTATTCTCCAGCGATTTGATATAACGCATCATCTGGCTTTCACTGCGATGCGTATTAAAGACCGGGTGCCCGAGAAAAGAAGAGGTTCTTGTCAGCGATGAAGGAATATGATAGAGTTCGGAATCCTGGTTGATGTCAAAGGCAACCGGTGAATCATCATTTTCAAAACAATTGATCAGGTCATAGAGATCATCAACGCTTGTCGTCTCATCCAGTGAAATGCTGATATGCCTGTCATCTGTATAGCGAAGGTTAATAAGCTGGCGCAGGGCCTTTTCTTTAACTGCATTGGTATCATCCACTTTTACTGTGATGGTATCAAAGAAATTGTCGGACACTAATTCATAGCCCCTTGTTTCGATGGCTTCAGCCACTGTTTGTGTAAGCAGGGCTATTCTTTTTGCAATTGTTTTCAATCCTTCTGCACCATGAAATACAGCGTACATAGCCGCCATATTGGCCAGCAATGCCTGTGCGGTACAAATATTAGAAGTAGCTTTTTCCCTTTTGATATGCTGTTCCCTTGTTTGCAACGCCATTCTTAACGCCCGGTTATTCTGTGCATCAATACTTACCCCAATGATGCGGCCGGGAATGCTGCGTTTAAAATCATCCCTGGCTGAAAAGAATGCGGCATGAGGCCCGCCATATCCCAGGGGAACGCCGAAACGTTGCGCTGATCCAACAGCTACATCAGCACCCAGTTCACCCGGAGGCGTTAATAAAGTCAATGCCAGCAGGTCGGTGGCCATTACCACGTAAGCGCCGGCACCATGAACCTTATTGATAAAATCACGGTAATCTTCTATCGAACCTTTATCGTTCGGGTATTGAACAATGGCGCCGAAATAAGAATTGTCAATGGTAGCTGCTTTATAATTACCATACACGATCTCGATACCAACAGGCACGGCCCTTGTTACCAATACGTCTTTTGTTTGCGGGAAGATATCATTGTCAACAAAGAACTTTGGTCTTTCAATATGATCCTGCCTGTTCAGCGAATTAAAGAACATGGTCATAGCTTCGGCAGCCGCAGTCGCTTCATCCAGTAATGAAGCATTGGCGATCGGCAAACCGGTAAGGTCGCATACCATTGTCTGGAAGTTCAGCAGGCTTTCCAGCCGTCCCTGGGATATCTCAGCCTGGTAAGGAGTGTACTGTGTGTACCAGCCCGGGTTCTCAAAAACATTTCTCAATATTACAGAGGGGACGATGGTATCATAATATCCCTGGCCGATATAATTTTTGAAAACCTTATTCTTCAGTGAAATTTCCCGGATATGCTCCAGGTATTCATGTTCGCTCATGGCTGCCGGGATATTCAGTGAATGATCCATGCGGATATTAGGAGGCACTGTTTTTTCAATAAGTCCGGCTAAGCTTGTTTCACCGATAGTTTTCAGCATCTGGCGGGCATCCTGTTCATTGGGTCCGATATGACGCGGAATAAATTCATTAGACTGTTGTTCGAATAGGTTCATATTATTTGTGGTCATTTAATCTGTAAGTCAAAAGGGTCAAATAAGTCAAATAGGGTCATATGAGTCAAATGGGTCAGATAAGTCACAGTGATCAAAAAAATGAAACTACGGGTTGACAAATATGACTTCTATGGCCTGCTGACTTATAAGGCGGGGCAAAGTTACGGGCTGGCAACCAGAAAAAGAGGTGATAATAAGAGTGGGTGGACAAGCTGTTAAGTACGCTTATTTCCTGCCTCCATCTTACGGAGCTGCTCACTGGTAAGGCGGCTTCCATCGTGGCTCCAGCCGGGAGGGCCAAACAGGTATTTCCACTTATCTTTCATTGTTAGTCCATCTTTTTGGAGGTCTTTGCGAATGCTGTCCCATTCATGAAAAACAAGGGTGACAGGGGTTTCCTTTTCAATCGGTTTGGTAAGGCCGTATTTAATTGGCTGGTAAGCAAGAGCCGGCAATTCAGGCTGAAAAGTGCCGAATAATTTATCCCAGATGATCAGGAACATACCCAGGTTCTTGTCCAGGTATTTTGGATTGGAACCATGATGCACCCTGTGATGCGATGGGGTGACCAAAATATATTCCAGCCAGCCGAGTTTATTGATCTTTTCTGTATGCACCAGTATTCCCCAGGTCTGCGTGACAGAATAGATAAAAGCAATATCAATGGGCTGGAAACCGAAAAGGGCGAGTGGAATGAAATACACGAAACGGTATAAGGGTTCCATCACAGATGAACGAAAGCCAACAGTGAGATTGAATTTAGACGAAGAATGATGCGTAACATGCGTAGCCCAGAATAAGCGGACATGATGATCTACCCGGTGCAGCCAGTAATACATGAAATCTTCAAACACCAACAGCGCTGTCCAGTATAACCAGGGATTTTGAATGCTGCCGGTAAAGCGGTGATCATAAAAGAAAGTAAGAATTACGCCAACATAAACTACCCGGAATGACAGGTCAAGGATCCCGTTGATCACCATCAGGTAAATATTCTGGAGCGTATCTTTCCGGGAATAGCTTTCAGGCGCCCTGGCATTACTGAGCATTATCTCGATACCGATGATAATAATATAGAGCGGGGTAGAAATAAAAAGTAGCAACTGGTCCCTGGCTGTTCCCATACGGGTCAAAAATACCAGATTGCTGCCAAATCATTGCTAATTTGCAGGCCTTATGGCGAAAGATATTTTGCAAAACTGGGAGAAAAAATCAGGGGAGAGGCAGAAGTTGTATAAGCAATATTTGCAAAAAGCCGGTAAGAACGAGGTATTAAAACAATTGCCCAACCTGCACGAAGAAGCTTTTGAAAAAATTGATTGCCTGCAATGCGCCAACTGTTGCAAACATTATTCGCCGCGTTTTAAAACGCCGGATGTAAAACGCATAGCCAAACACCTGCGGATGAAGGAAAGTGTTTTCATCGAGACTTATTTAAAAGTGGATGAAGAAGGGGATTTTGTGGCAAAGTCGGCTCCCTGTCCTTTTCTTGGCGCTGATAATTATTGCAGCATCTATGATCAACGCCCTTCCGATTGCCACCGCTTCCCCTATACAGATGAAGACGTATTTATCAAACGTCCGGCGCTGACATTAAAGAACAGCACCTTTTGCCCGATCACTTATTATGTGATAGAAAAACTGATAGAGGCGGAGAAGGGGAAATAGATCACGCAACGCCTCTGTGCCGCAAAGAATAAATTGCTGAGAACTTTCCGTTGCGTCTTTGCGCTGTAGCGTGAAAATGTATGCTAAAGTTTCTTTCGGATATCTTCGGCACTGTTTGTATTCTTACAATGCTCCCGGTGCATCGGCGAATTTTTTATTTTTCCCTGTAAGGTTCCCTAAAAACAAAACTATTGGAAATATCACCTTCCGGACAAAAGCCGGGATCTCCAGTATGTCAAAATCAGATCTGTACCTGTTCAATAGAAAAGCTGCATCATATATGCCGGGTCTTCCCCCATTTTTATTGGAAGATTCAAAGACCCGGGAAATAAAATAGATGAAGTTGTCAGGAGGGGTCAGGTATCCTGTGCAAACCAATACTTCTTTACCTGCATTCCAGAATTTGTGAGGGACCCCGGCTTTAAATAAGCTGGTTTCACCCGGGCCGGCATATTTTTTTTCGCCTCCTTGTTCCTGGTAACCCATTTTCCCGGAAACAACGGTGAAATATTCATCCTGCTTATAATGCACATGCATGGGAGGTCCGGTGTTTGGCTGAACTTCATTAATGGCTTCCAGGTATTCGATCCCGTTTTTGACGGTGACTCCTAAAAATGTTATCCGCTCACCTGTTTTGGCTTCTATCGTAAGTGGGAAAGCTGTTTTCATTGTAATTAAATTACCTGGTTAAAAAATGTTTAATGTATTTATGTGTTGTTATTTCCGTTGAAGCAAATAGATCTTATGCAATGACAGGAAAGAGAAAAAGAGCCCAGCCACTAGAATGAAGGAACGTACCCAATTCATCCTGCTCCATTCTGATACTGTTCTTGTAAGCAGATCCGTATCGGTTAGCTGTGCAGTTTTAAACATGATATCATTCCGGGGATAGAAATAGGTGAAGGTCAAAACATCTCCTAAAACGTACAGGATAAATGCGGCGCCTAAATACAACCGGATAGAAGAAGATGATCTCCAAAATAGTACCAGTACTAATAGTCCCAGTACCTGGTTCACAGGAGAGAATACCCTGAAAAAATCCCCGGGATTTACAGTTTTAAAATATTCCCTGGTGGCGGCAATGGAATTGGGGATGTCGCTTCCCCATGATTTTACGTCGACCAGGGAAGTGAAAAGATTTACAAACAGCAGCCCGCTGGCAATGCTGATCGATGCGAATAAAATAATTTTTTTCATGTTTTTTTTACTGCAAAGATGGCTGCAGTCTAATGCGCAAAATTGTATTTAACGGACATTCTCATAGATATGTCCTTTCAAATGGCTTTTGCTTCGTTTGTAATCTCCGGGTGTCATTTTTGTATAAGCCTTAAACGATCTGATGAAATGTGCCTGGTCGGAAAAATCGCTTTGGTAAGCAATTGCTGTCAACGATAAGTCGGTATGATGAATTAAATGTACCGCATGAAGATATTTTTTATAGAGCAGGATTTCCTCTGTATTCATTCCTGTGGCTTCAAAAAACTTCCTGGATAAATACCGGGGTGAATAATATAATGAACCGGCCAGCGCAGTCACCGACAAGTCGTGCTGGTTAACATCACATAAAAAGTGGTTCATTAATTTTTCCTGTGGTTGCCATTCAGGCAATTTCCTTTCGACCCAATTGTAAAAAGAAGAGATCCGTTCATCAAAACTATTTTGCTCTCCGAGCTGATGCCAAAGTGAGTTAAACTCCGGGTCAAGCAGCGTTAGATCAACTGTACTGTTTGAAAACTCGCGGGCCGGTATCTTGAAAATCTTTTTTATGGCTAATGGGTGAAGCCTTACACCAAAAAATGCCTGCTTCCTGGGAAGCTGTATCTGTATGGGCTCTGTATTGAAACCATTTATAAAACAATTTGGTAAATGATTTTTCCTGTCGCCTATCTGCACCTGGACGGAAGGACTATCGCTGAAGTTAAAAATAACTTCAACGGTTCCATTGGGCATGATATGCTCTGTATGAAAAGGAGTGATCCCTTCGGCCTGCCAGGCAGAATGAATTACATCCTTCATCTGAGACAGTTGCGGTATGTGAAAGTTGGTATTCAATTTCCCGGGCAGTTAATGGTTGGCTTGTCATTCTATTAGCCGGGAATAAAAATAACAGGTTGTTTTGACCTTCTTTACAGGAAAGCGTTGATCCGTTAGATGGATGACATGAACTGAGGGATAGTCTATATCAATTGAATCATGGCCTGAAGTCAGATGGAATTACAGCTGCGTACGTGTACTTTGACAACTAGTGATTTAAACGGCCTGCTACTTCCAATGCAAGCTCTTTCATTGTTGAATTAAATGTTTCGATTTTATAGTCGCCCGAAAAAATTACTTCAAAAATCTCATCATGAAAGAAAAGGAGATAATGTTTGTAGCCTATCCAATGTTTGTCTGAGTAGCGGTGATGAACTTTATGAATTTGTCTGTGTTCTTCGATCCATGTCGAGTTTTCAATTATATGTGCTCTGTAGGTTTCGAGGCCTTTTTCATTGAGAGGATGTCCATCTGCTGCTTCATCGTTTACAATTCCAAAACGATGCGAAAGTGATTGAAAGAAGGTCACTAAGACTAAAGAAGGGTCATTTTCGTAAATAGTATAGTAGGTCAAATAGGTTTCGTGGCCATTGGAAAAAACTTGCGGACAAGGAGCTCCTGTACTCCATTCAGGCGTCCAATCGATTTTTCTTGCATATTCCTGCGAAGTGCTCATTTGTGGTTTTTCCGAAGTTATTTAAAGTTATAATTGTTTATTTGTATTTGATTTAAAGCCCTGCTGCTTCAGCGATTTACAAATGTTCAATTACTCCATCAACCAAATCGATATGTCAAGCCCCGGTTTTAGCAATAGCATGTTAAGCGCCGGTAATTAGAAGTCACGGTAATTTTCACCGTCAATTGCTTTTAAATATTCTCTGCCCTCAACTAGGATCTGTTGGTCTAAGTATGGTTTAATATATTCAATTGTCTGATAGTCCAGCACCCAGAATAAATAAACCTGAAAGTCATTTCTTATGTCTGTTGTGAAGTTGTTTGCATTTTTATATACTTCATTAAGGTAGTTGCAGATTTTCCTTATAAGTGTGTCTTTTTCTTTTTTTGAACACACCAAATCTTTAAGCCAAAATCCAATAGAGCCGAGAGGACTTATCCCTGTTTCAATATAATGTTCTTCTCCCATTACGTCATAATCTTTGAACTCAGGAACTTTTTCTATAAGGTCATAATATAACTGCATTGTAAAGACAGGTTGGGTTACTTGCGCACAACGTCCATATTGTCGTCGTTTCTTATTCCGAATATAATTCATTTCATTCCAAAAGGGTAAAGCTTACATCAGCTGCCGCTTATACAGTTGAACGGTATTTTCAAATCCAAGATAAATAGCATCACAGATCAATGCATGACCGATGCTTACCTCATCCAGCCATGGAATATTTTGTTTGAAGAATTTCAGGTTCTGCAGGTCAAGATCATGCCCGGCATTTAATCCTAATCCTAATTCCTTTGCCCTCTTCGCTGAATCAACATAAGGCTTAACTCCTGGCTCCCGGCTCCCGACTCCAAACTGTTTAGCATAACTCTCCGTGTACAACTCGATCCTGTCAGTTCCTGTTGCAGCAGCGCCTTCTACCATTTTTACATCAGGGTCAACAAAGATGGAAACCCGGATGCCTGCTTTTTTAAAGACACTTATTATGTCCTGCAGGTAATCTTTATTCTTTATCGTATCCCAGCCATGGTCGGAAGTGAGCTGGCCCAGCACATCGGGGACCAATGTCACCTGGTCGGGTTTTGTTTCCAGTACAAGGTTAACAAATTTTTGCTCCCTGCAGTTTCCCTCAATATTGAATTCGGTAGTGATGATCTTTTTTATTTGCCTTACGTCATCATAGCGGATATGCCTTTCGTCCGGGCGGGGATGCACCGTTACGCCATCAGCGCCGAAACGTTGCACATCGATAGCGGCTTTTACTACATCCGGGTCATTGCCACCCCTTGAATTACGCAGCGTAGCTATTTTATTGATATTAACGGAGAGTTTTGTCAAGAATTATGAATTAATAATTATGAGTTATGAATTGTTAGTAATATATGCGGTACAAAACTAAATGCAATTTTTGACATAGTTTGTCTGGTACTGAATTCTAAATTCATAATTCATAACTCCCCTTCACAGTTCCATCCAGGTATGATCAGCCAATAATTTTACACCTGCAACAAATTTTTTAAACGGGCCGCTGGGCCCCCATTCTTTGGGCGATACCAGCGAAAGCATATGGTTGCCGTCATTTTTTTCGTATAAATAATAGGTCTGGCCGATATTGGGTTTAAAAGAAAGTCTGGCGTTATAGATCATCAGCGAAAGGTCTTTTCTTTTTTGTATTTCCTGTGCCTGCAGGGCCAGTAGTTCAATTTGTTTCCTTATCTGGTTAAGCTGCATATTGGTCTGTTCTTCCATTGCCGTCAGCGCTTTGTGTTTTATCATTCCTTCTTCATTCGGCCTGATCAGGGCGCCGGCCACAGAAGCAGAGTAGGGGAGAACGCTGAGTTGTTTATGATAGATCTCGCTATTGGTATAGGCAGTGCCGTCTTCTTTGGTGCCTTGCTGCGTGATCTTTAAATAGCCATTCGGCATGATCTCATGAACTATATGAAGAGCTACCTGGCCGCTTTTGTAAAAATGTATCTCAAAACTGATGCTGTCAATAAAAACGATCTGGGCATGGTCGGCAAGGGCATGGTCACTGAATGGGTTCAGTCCGCCATCTGCCATAATGCTATATTGAGAAGCAAATGCCTGGTTTTCGATAGTGACCCAATTATGCGACACGACCAGTTCTTTTTTGCCCTCTGTTGACTCTACCTTATAAATACCGCTCTTGGGCCTTTCGCCATATTCATAGGTTCCTTTTTCAGGGAACAATTGCCATGATGCTAAAAAATTATATGCCTGGACCATGAAAGGGATAATAAGTTAAAGGGTAATTGACCGATCAGCCGTCTTAACGCCTGAACGGGTGCAAAGGTTTTATTTTCCTGCGACATAAAAAAGAATTGATGATCAGCAGTTGCAGTTATCTTGAGTGACAGTAGTATTATTTTTAGTAAATGGGTCTAGTAACCTTTTAAATTGCTTTTGATAGCAGAATCTTTTTGTGCGGGTTTCAGGTTGTAATTGTTCCCATATACTGCATCTTCCCAGCCGCCATAATTGGCATTAGGCAACACGATGAATTTTTTACCAAATTCAGCCGCCAGTTGCTGAACATTCGCCGTCCTTTGTTCCGTTGTTTTAGTATCAAACAAAACGCTGAAGTCTGCAAGATTGTCCCCGAGCAACAGGACGATCTCGTAACCGGCGGCTACCTGCTGCCTGCGCTGTTCTTTGCTGGAAACATCTTTTCTCAGTATCAAATGCTTTTCATCGGCAAAAGGAAAACGATAGTGTTGCAGGTTTTGCAGGGTTCCCTTTCTTTCTGCTTCTTTCCGGTTGGTGATGTAGAATACTTCTACATTATTTACGGCGGCATAATTAAAAAATGCCAGGGCGCCTGTCAGTGTATCTGCAATACCCTTATCTGTCCATTCCTGCCAGGAGGGTGAATCATAATCTTTTCCCTGCAATGCACGGTGAACGGCGTAGGGGCTGTTATCGAGGAAAGTCTCATCTATATCGGTGATAATAGCTTTTGGTTTGGCAGAAGGGATTTTCAAAGCTTCCTCCAGGCGAAGATGTGCAATATTATAAGCCTGAATGCACAATGCTTTGTATTCAGCCGCCCTTTGCTGGAAT
>DATDIX010000127.1:0-12563 GCA_036520835.1 Chitinophagaceae bacterium
CGCAATGGCCAGGTCTTTCAGCGCAGGAAAAGGATTGCTGCTGAAGGAACGGTAATGCATTGTGAAAATAAAGATCAGCAGTAATGCAGCGAGTAAATAACAGGCCAGTGTTTTTTTAATATCAGTCAGGATACCGATAGCGGCTAATAAAAATGCGACCCCGGTAATATAGATCCATAAACTTCCCGGGCCGGGAATTAAATCCGGAACGCTTTTGCCCATCGAATCGGCATGGGTTAAATGCCAGTAACCAAAATAAGCAATGATCAGCGCAAAGATGACCTCAGCGAGTTTGGAAGGGATGAATGCTTTCATACAGTTGGTTTGCCCGGTTGTAATTTACAATTTTATGCCTTTTCTTCTTCATTGTCCCACTTCTCCGGCCGCATCTGCGGGAACAATAATACGTCTTGTATGGAAGCCTGGTTGGTGAGCAGCATACACAACCTGTCAATACCAAAACCAATACCGGATGTTGGCGGCATACCATATTCCAGTGCCCGCAGAAAATCATAATCAATGAACATGGCTTCCTCATCGCCGCGTTGCATCAGCTTTACCTGTTCTTCAAAACGTTCCCGCTGATCAACAGGATCATTCAGCTCACTGTAAGCATTGGCAATTTCTTTTCCGTTGATCATTAATTCAAATCTTTCCACCAGGCCCTGTTTATCGCGGTGCTTTTTTGTCAGCGGGCTCATCTCAACAGGATAGTCAATGATAAAGGTTGGCTGTACATAATGATGCTCACATTTGTTGCCGAATATCTCATCTATCAGTTTGCCCTTGCCCATTTTTTCATCCGCCTGAATATGCAGTTGCTTGCATACAGAACGGATCTGGCCTTCATTCATCCGGCTGATATCAAAACCGGTATGTTCTTTTATCGCATCAAAAATGCTGATGCGTTTAAAAGGGGCTTTGAATGAAATGGTCTTGTCGCTCACTGTTACGTCAGTGCCGCCGGTCACATCAATGGCTGCTTTTTCCAGTAATTGTTCGGTGGTTTCCATCATCCACAGGTAATCCTTGTAGGCCACATAGAATTCGAGGATCGTGAATTCCGGATTATGTGTCCGGTCCATTCCTTCGTTACGGAAGTTGCGGCTGAATTCATATACCCAATCAAATCCTCCGACGATCAGTCTTTTTAAATAAAGCTCATTGGCGATTCGCAAATAAAAAGGAACATCGAGTGCATTATGATGGGTAATGAAAGGTCTTGCCGCTGCGCCGCCGGGAATACTTTGTAATACCGGTGTATCTACTTCCAGCGCATTTCTTTGATTGAGGAACTCACGGATGGAATTGATCAGCTTTGTTCTTTTTACAAAAGTTTCTTTTACCGAAGGGTTGATGATAAGGTCAGCATAACGCTGGCGGTACCGGAACTCGGGATCGGTCACGGCATCAAAAGTTTGTCCTTCCGCTTCTTTTACGATCGGTAATGGACGGAGGGATTTGCTGAGCAGCGTAAGTTCTTTTACATGAACTGAGGTCTCTCCTGTTTTGGTAATGAAAGCATAGCCTCTTATACCAATGAAGTCACCGATATCCAGTAATTTTTTCCAGACAATATCATAGAGGCTCTTGTCTTCCCCGGGGCATATATCATCGCGGCGGATATACAATTGAATTTTTCCATGTGCATCCTGTATCACGGCGAAATTGGCTTTGCCCATATCACGGACACTCATGATGCGGCCTGCCAGGCAAACATCTTCAAATTGTTCTTTTTTATCTGCAGTGAAATTTTCTTTTATAAAAGCCGAATGGCTGTTGACAGGATACAAAGGGGCCGGGTAAGGCTCAATTCCCATAATGATCAGTTCAGCTAATTTTTCCCGGCGCAGTTTTTCCTGTTCAGACAAATATGATGTACTCATTTCTTTTCTTATTCAAAATTGGCGCAAAGGTACTTGTTAGCGGGCAGGAGAACAACAATTTGGTAAGGGGTGTAAACAGGGCCGCCATCCAGCCAAATAAAAGCAAAAACCCCTAATAGTATGGGAAAATCACCGGGAGCTGCAAACGAAAAGCCTTAAAGAATCGTCAAACTTCCGGCAGTTATTGCATTATTGCCACATTGCCACTAATTTGGCGTTTTAGTTAAACTTAATCGTATGATGAAAACCTGTTTTACCGCCCTTTTGCTTTCAACGCTGGTGATATCCCGCGAAGCTTGTTCCCAGATCAAATTACCTAAGCTTTCAACCAAAAGCCCTGTTTCTGCTATCACGGAAAAAGAAGCCGGGCAGGGGATCAAGGAAGCCCTGGCACAAGGCGTTACCAATGCTGTATTGAACCTGAATAAGACCGATGGTTTTTTCGGGAGCGAGATATACAAAATGCTGCTGCCGCCTGATGCCAAAAAAATGGAAACAACCCTGCGTAAGATGGGGATGGGCAGCCAGGTGGACAAAGCCATACTGGCCATTAACCGTGGTGCCGAAGATGCGGTGGCTTTTGCCAAACCGATCTTTCTTGATGCCATTAAGGAAATGACATTGACCGATGCATTGAATATTGTAAAAGGGAATAAAGATGCCGCTACGCAATACTTCAAGCAAAAGACGACATCAAAATTAACAGACGCCTTTACGCCATCGGTGAAAACCTCGCTGGATAAAGTAGAGGCCACAAAATATTATACTGATATCGTTACTACGTATAATAAATTGCCTACCACATTTAATAAGATGAATCCCGACCTGACCTCTTATGTTGTTGGCAAGGCAGTAGAAGCTTTGTTTGACCAGGTGGCAAAAGAAGAAGCCAATATACGGGCAAACCCTGCGGCAAGAGCCACTGATATACTGAAGAAAGTATTTGGAAGCGTTGCGAAATAATTTGGAGTTATATTTCAACTAAAGGGCCGCTTATGCGGCCCTTTTTATAATGCGATCTTTAGGGATACAGAGGGAACAAGCACAGAAACGTAACTATAGTTCTGCACCTGTAACGCTTTTTCATTTTTAAATGATATTGATAACGCTTTCTTTTTATTCTTTGATGCAGCACTAAAGAAAGGGATGCTGCTTAACATCACCAGGCTCCCGCTGATAAGTAAAACACTACCGGTATTCGAAGGTTCTTCAGGTTCCGGATACGGTAAGGTCAATACGTATGTAGTCACTTCAACGGCTTCTACAAGAAGCCCGGCAGATGCAATAACAAACCCACCTCCCAGTAATATCCAGGCAGTTGTTTTCTGGCTCCTGGCTTTTTTCAGGTAATCCTGTTTGGTTAAGGCTGGGGCAGGATTGTTCTGCTGGCTGAATGTTGAGATAACAATAATCAATAACATGAAAATAAGAGGGATCTTTTTCATAAACTGATTTTTAAGGTTAAAGACGGAACAAACCGGTAAACAAAACTGTTGTTTTGTATTTGAGGTATTCGTTGATTATTAAATGCCATTTGCCTGGCTTTCTTTTTGTTTTTTGAGGCCAGAATATATAAAGGAATACTGGAAAGTACGGCTAAGCCACCAATAATCATCGCAGCTTCTCCTCCTCCATCTACATAATCGTCCTGTTTCATGTATTTGGAAGCTCCTGCTAACCATGCAATGGACCCTCCGGCCAATAAACTGGTGGCAATGATTCTTTGTGTTTTACTTTTTTTAAGATAATCCTGCTTGGTTAAAGCAGGTGCTGGATTGTTTTGCTGGCTAATACCAGCGGTTGTTATTATCAGGAATACGGTACAAATGATGAGTCTACTCATGATGATTTATTTTATGGTGATCTAAAGCGGGCAATTATTTTACTTTCAGTAGACCCGGTCTTAGTTTTGTTAAGGTCTTTTCAATTTCTTTTTTTACCCGGGTCTTCCCGGCATAAGAATCTGAACGAACTACCAGGTTGCCGTACATGTCCAGGGTGACAGGATTGACGGCGCAAAAATTTTTCTTTGCTGCATTATATTCATTCCACCTGCTCATATTTTCCCAGGCCGGGTGATACACAATGTCTTTAAAAAGTTTGCGGGTAGGATGACCGGCCACTGCTGCCTTTTTTTGAAACAACCCTGGTTTTGTCATCACCCAGCTTTCGGAAGCATAAATAACAGACCGGGTAAAGATCTTGCCAAGCCCCATCATCAGCGAATCACCATTCATCCGGGTTGTATCATTTGAATGTAGCGATTTTCGATGAAAAGTGGCGCCGCCATAGCAGGAGCCGATCACTACTTTTGAATTTTCATCAGCATAAACAGCTAACTCCTGCAGCGGTTTTATGAATGAGGTATCATTTACTGACCTGTAATTGAATTCATCTTTGCCGGTGAAGAAAACAGAGTAACCTTTTTTAAAAGTGCCATGTGAATCGAACCACAAAGTGCCGATTTTGGTATTGTATTTATCCAGCCTGTATTGCATTTTGGCGCTGACCATTTGTATATCTTTTGCTACAATTGCTACAAACTTTTTCTGCCTGAAAAAGCTTTTCATCTTTGCCCGGAGGATACTGTACCTTGACCCCAGGTCTAATTTCCCTTTTTTAGGCTGGGAGATAATGAAGAAATTATGGACTTTTTGTTTGTTGGCAACGTTTGTTGTGTAATCTCCTGGTGTGGGTTCAATGCAGGTACCCGCATCCTGCTGGGCCCGTGACGATGAATTTAGCAACAGGATCAAAATGGTGATCGTAGTAAGTTTGAGCTGTTTCATTTCTGATGGTTTATGGTTTTGCAACAAACTTATTTCCCGGCATAAGCGATTCGTAACAGGGATTTGTAGTTGGCTTTTGCGGGTTGGTAAACCGTCAGGCAGATAAGTGATACCATCAAAAAGATGTTTTCTAAATCAATAAGAGGCCGGTTTGGGTGATTTTGCCGGGTAACCAGGTCTATACCGAAGAGTTATCAGGTAAATTATGCCAGTTGCCAATGGAGATGAATGAAATGCCAAAAGAGACAGGAAATCGAATAACAAGTCGCTAACTTTAGTATATGCGCATTTTTTTTATATCCTTTCTTTTTCTCATCTCACTTTGCAGAGGGTTTGCCCAGCAGAAACCTCTTTTTCAGGAAGTCGCTTTTGACTCAATCGGAGTTAAATTGTATGAATTATACACAACAATAGAAGGCGTAACCCATTTTACGAGTTCTATAGGTATCTGGAAAATGAAAGGGCACCAGTTTGATGGACCTTCCGTTAGTGATGGAAAATTGTATGATAGCGACGGAAAGCCGGGGAATAACTATGTTAAGGTCAGAAATTATTTAGCCGAAGACAGTATCAGGAGTATGGCGCAGGGACCGGATAGTATTTTTTATTTTGTTGCCCACGATAATTTTTTTCTCTGGCGTCCTAATGGTGAGTTTGGCGGATGGGGATGGCCGCCTTTTAATTTTCCGAAGACAAGCCCTATTTTAAAAATATGGATCAATGATAGCGGAGACATTTTTGCAGGCACCCGGCAGGATAATTTTTATATAATTGAAGGAGGGGCAAAAAAATATTTATCATGGAAAGGAATTGATTTTGGCCCTGACAAAGACAGCAACTACATTGTAACCAAAGGCGGCAAAAAAGTAACACAGGTTATCATTCAACCCGGAACAGGTGTGTATTCTTTTGCACAGGATGCGCCTGATAAAAATCTGGTATGGATCGGGACAGACAGGGGATTGTTTGTATATAACAAGCAAACCAATACAACTGATCCAATTGAAGCGGTTAACAAAACGAATATCACGATCACTGAGATCTATACCGGTGAAAATGGGAATATCTGGTTCAGTACCCTGGAAAAAGGGATGGGAGTGTATAATCTTACATACAAGACGTCGCAGTTTTATCCTTATAAAAAAACAAACGTTGACGCAACGACGAAATTTCCAATAAAGACATTCTGCTATAAATCGCCCCACCAATTTTTTGTCGCTGTAATGGATTCATTGCCGGCTATATTTAATACCGAAAGCCGTACCTATTTATTTATTGACGATTCTACTCTTCACGGAACTCCCAACCAAACTACTGATATAAAAGTAGATAAGATGGGGAATTTAATACTTATCAAAGGAGGCCGCTTTTATATTTCCAATGCATCAAAAAGCGATCTGCTTAAAACTTCCGTTATAACGGATAGTACACTTTTAGCTCCTTTTTTCAGGGGGATACAACTTCTCAACGGCAAAGACCTTACGCATCTTGATTATAAACCTGAATTATTAAGAAAAATTATTTTAAAGCATGACCAGAATTCAATAGTCGTCTTTTATGATGTAATTGACTTTAGTGACAAAAAGGATATACAATTTGCCTGGAAAATGGATGGCTTTGCCAATGGATGGGTTGAAATGCCAACATTCAACTGGGACAGCAGCCGGGTTGCTATCATACAGGATATTGAACCAGGAAAATATTTATTGCAATTAAAAGTAAGGGTTGGCAAAGAAGACTGGCGAAAGCAAACCGCTGAAATGATAATAATTGTGGAGCCTCCTTTCTGGCAAACATGGTGGTTTTGGGCAGCTGTTATTGCCTTTTTAATTGCCGTCATATACCTGATTGTAAAATTCAGGGTCAGGTCTGTGAGAAAACAGGAAAGAATAAAAGCGGCTCACGAAAAGGAATTATTGTCGCTTGAGGCCCGTGCCCTCCGTGCCCAGATGAACCCGCATTTTATTTTTAATTGCATGAACTCTATTAAATCACTTATACAGGATGACCAAAAAGATAAATCCGTAACATACCTTACCACTTTCTCCAAACTTATCCGGACACTATTCAACAACGCTGATAAAAAGGAGATCACCCTTTATGATGAAATAGAAACCTGCAAACTTTACCTGCAACTGGAAGCCATGCGGTTTGATGCTAAATTTTCTTATTCAGTGAATGTGGATGAAAGTATTGATCTGAAATCCATACATGTCCCGGCGCTCATAATTCAGCCATTTATTGAAAATGCTATCTGGCATGGTATCATGCCAAAGGGAAGTGGCGGAAATGTTTCGTTAAATGTATTACGTAGTAACGGCAGTATAGAAATAATAATTGACGACGATGGTATTGGCCGGGAAGCATCGCAGCAGAACAGGGCAGAAAGTAATATAGGTCACCAGAGCAAGGGAGTCAATCTTACCCAGTCGAGACTGGAGCTGGATAATTTGTTGCAACAGAGGCAAGCAAAGCTGGAGATGATTGATAAAAAGGATGAAACCGGGGAAGCCGCAGGAACTAAAGTTGTGCTTATACTGAATGAATACTAAAGCAAAAGCTGCAACTACCAAGTAGGGCTTCCGGCAGGCTATGCAACGTAGTAATTTCAGCTAATAAAAACTACCGGCATGAAAAAAAGTTTATTGGTACTATTTGGTTTTTTATTGCTTATAATTTTTAATAGTTGTCTTTCAACCCTGTACCCCTTTTTTACTGAAAAGGATGTTGTTTTTAATTCTGCAATAATCGGGGAATGGCGGTATACCGCCAGGTCAGGTAAAGGTTCCATTTTATTTGAAGCCATTCCGAACGCAAAACTATCTGAATTGGCACCGGGTATCAGGAAGATTGCCGGGAAAGGTTACCTGGCAACATGGATAGACAGTGCCGGCAGTGTGGATTCAAAGTATTTTGTATTCCTTGTCCGGATCGGAAACTCACTTTACATGGATCATTACCCGGCTGAAATGGATTATGAAAAGCCCGTGGAGGATATTTTTAAGCAACATCATTTAAAAAAGCATAGCTGTTACAGGATTGATATTCGGAATAATGATGGTTTTGAAATGAAATTACTTGAAAGGTCATTTCTCGACGACCTCATTGCAAAGAATCAGATCAGGATTCATTATGAAGAAAAAGGTGTCTATGACAACAAAACAATAATAACTGCACCCACTGAAGAATTACAGGCGTATGTTCTGAAGTATGGAGATAATCCCAAAGCATATAATACCGATTACTCTTACAACTGCACCCGGGTTATTAATTATTAAAGACAATGAAAATGAAAAGATTTTTAATACCGTCATTGTTTATTTCTTTTATGCTGGCATCCTGCTTCACCAGTTTCCAGCCATTAGTTACATACGAAAACATTACTACAGACAACCGGCTTGCCGGATCATGGGAGCAAAGCGGAAAAAACGTTTTGATCCGGGAATTAGGAAAGAGCCACCTTGGAAACTTATTCGCAGACGCCAGGAAGGAAAACAAGCCTTTCTCCGAAAGGGATTCAATTTTTCTTTCAAAGCATTATGTAATTACTTACCGGGAAAAGGGGGTTGCCTATACCTGGGTTGCAGCGCTGGTAAAAATCGGGCAATCAACTTTTGTGAACCTGGCCCCCGAAGAATGTAATATTGGAAATAAAATTATTACCCCGAAAGGTGAGGATACATACAGTTTCGCAAAACTGGAATGGAATACTGGTAATTCCTGCCAACTGAGGTTCCTTGATGGCGACTATATAAAAGAACTTGTATTGAATAACAAAATCCGCATCCGGCATGAATATGATCCGCTGTTCGGAACATTTGTTATCACCGCTTCGGCACAGGAGCTTGAACAATTCCTGGAAAAATATGGGAATGATGAAAGAGTATATAAGAGAGGTAATAGCATTAATCTTTCCCGGAAAATCTGAATATATGTTTACAACCGGATCATGGATCAATAAACCCTGGGTTCGCATTCTTCAGCACCTTCTTTTTTGGGTGTTGTCATTTTTTGTGTTCCTGAACCTGTTCAAAGTAGGAAGCAGGCCGGAAAAAATTGACTATATCTATACGGCACTATTTCATGTTTTTATTTTACCACCCGTCTATGTCAATTTGCTTTTTCTGATCCCAATGCTTAGAAAAACAAATTATTGGGTGAGGTATTTCATTATTACTATCATTATTATCGGACTTTTTTCATGGTTAAATTATAGTTTTTTTTCTCAATGGTCCAATTCCGTATTGCCTGGATATTTCTTTATTTCTTATTTTGGGATATTCCAGGTTGCTTGTTTTTTTATAGTTTACATAAGCCTTGCGTCGTTGCTCAAGCTGTCAAAATCATGGTTTATTGTAAGCGAATTGCAAAGGGAATTATTAATGGCCGAAAGACAAAAATCTGTTCATGAAAAGGAGTTGCTTGAATTAGAGGCCAAAGCTCTTCGTGCCCAAATGAACCCTCATTTTATATTCAATTGCCTCAATTCAATCAAGTCATTGATACAAAAGCACGAAGAAGAGAAGTCTGTTGCTTATCTTACTACCTTTTCCAAGCTTATCCGCACATTATTTAACAATGCCGATAAAAAAGAGATCAGCCTGTATGATGAAATAGAAACCTGTAAGCTTTATCTGCAATTAGAAGCCATGAGGTTTGATACAAAATTTTCTTATTCAGTGAATGTTGACGATCGAATTGATCTTAAGTCTGTGCAAGTTCCGGCATTGATCATTCAGCCCTTTATTGAAAATGCGATCTGGCATGGAATAGTTCCCCGAAGCACCGGGGGGAGCATTTCACTTAATGTAAGCCGCAATGACGGAATTATTGAAATAGTCATAGAAGATGATGGTATCGGGAGAGATGCTTCCCGTCAAAACGGGTCAGCCAGGGGGTTGGCACATCAATCCAAAGGAGTAAACCTTACCCAATCAAGACTGGAACTAGATAACCTGTTGCAGCAACGACAAGCCCGTCTCGAAACGATTGACAAAAAAGATGAAAAAGGTATTTCAACCGGGACAAAGGTTATTATTAAAACAAAAGAAGAAACATGATAAGGTCTGTTATTATAGACGATGAGCAGCATTGTATAAATGCTTTGCTAAAAGACCTTCAGCAGCATTGCCCGTCTGCAGAAGTGGTAGATGCATGTTCCTCTGCCAAAGAAGGGATCCTGTCAATCAAAAAAAACAATCCCGATCTTGTTTTTTTGGATGTAGAAATGCCCTGGATGAATGGTTTTGAAATGCTGGAAGTACTTGGGGATGTAAATTTCTCTATCATCTTTACAACAGCGCATGACGAGTTTGCCGCCAAAGCCTTCCGTATCAGCGCAGTGGATTATTTACTGAAACCTATTGATGCCAGCGACCTGAAAGCCGCTGTACAAAAAGTAGAAAAGAAGCTGGAGGAAGGCAGCAGCCTGCAGCATATCAGTAATCTTTTGAGGAATATGCGCCAGCCATCTGCAGACCAGAAGATAGCATTGCCGCAACGGGAGGGCTATGAGTTTATAGATGTGTCCTCCATTGTTTATTGCTCGGCTGAGGGAGCTTATACAAAAGTTTTTATCAATGAAAAAAAGACGATGCTGATATCAAGAACCCTGGGCGATGTGGAGGAATTATTACCGCCGGAAATGTTTCAGCGTATACATCACTCTACACTGATTAATGTTACCTATGTATCACAGTTTCTCCGCACAGACGGCGGATATGTGGTTTTGAAGAACGGTGAAAAGCTGTCTGTCAGTAAGGCCAAAAAAGAAATGCTGATGGCAAGACTGGGCCTGAAATAATCAGTTTGCCGCCAGCAACACCTGCCAGGCTTCTTTTACCATTCCTTTTTCCAGTAATTTTTTTGCATAATTGTGTAATTCCTTTTCCATGTCTTCAGGATTGATGCTGTAATACTGGATGATCTCCTTAAGATGAGTATCATCAAAGGAGGGTTCGATCACCGGTTGTTCATTCACATTGGCTAACTGGCCCAGGTTATTCCCGGAAAGAATTTTACTGTTGCGGATAGCTTCCGGCAAAGCATCCACGCCAATGCCGATCTGTGTATTCGGTTTTTCCACCCGGAAAAGATTGTTTTCATTGACAACGCAATACCAGTCACCACCCAGTCTTGCCACGTGATTGATCTTTCGCTGATCCATTTTTTTATTATCATCCAGTAATGAATCATCAATGTGCATACGCAATACTTCACAGATCACCAGGTTGCCGGCACCGCCTTCAGCCCCCAGCGGTTTTATTTCAATCACCTTACATTCCATCTTCACCTTGCTTTCTTTTACCATGGGCGGTTTTACAAGGGTTGCAGGCTCTGGCGTAAAGCCGGCTTTGATAAATTCATTTATCCCTTTGGGGAACTCGCAACTTGCCAGCGATGTTTGCTGCACCATATCATACGTGACAATGTTGATCACCACTTCCGGCACTTCCAGCACATTTTCCAATGTATGCTTGGTCGTATTATCCCTCACCCTCCTTGCCGGAGAAAAAATAACAACCGGTGGATTTGACGAGAATAAATTAAAAAAACTGAACGGGCTGAGGTTCACTTTTCCTGCCTTATCAATTGTAGAAGCAAAGCAAATGGGCCGGGGGGCAATGACATGCTGCAGGTAATATTGTTTTTCGGCAGGCTTCAGGTCATTCAGATCAAGTATCATTGCAAATATTTAAGCGCTGAGAACATGAGTAAATAGAGTTAACGCAGAGAGTTTAAAAATTATGAACTATTCTTTTGAACCCATCCTTTAATAACGGGACATTAAAATTGATAAGATACCCAAGGTTTTTGTTATACAATTTCAGGTATGTGATCACCTGGAAAGTGAAAATAGGCGCAATTCCATCTGTTGATTTGTTTTCTACTATAACTTCTTCTTCCACGAGCAGGTCAATCTCATATGCTTTTCCAAGTGAAATTTCTTTATACATTAATTCGACAGGAACTTTTGCCCTGACTTTCATCCCCCTTAATTCTAACTCCCTTTTCAGAGCAAGCTGATAGGCTGATTCCAGAAGACCAGGACCTAGTTCTTTATGAACTGTAATAGCGGCGTCTAAAATAATTCCCCCAATTTCATTTAACCTGTTTCTGTCCATGAGATTAATTATTTGCTCTGCGTAGGCTCTATTTACTCATGTTCTCTGCGCTCAAAAATCTAAACTCCTTTCTTCAGTTTAAGGATACTCCAATCGCTTTCTTCAGCCACAATTGTATTGCTTAGTTTTCCAAGTCCGTCAATTTCCATTTCCACTATATCTCCGGGTTGCAGCCATTGCTCATTGTAATTGGGGTCATTCAATTTGCTTGTCCCGTTTAATTCCAAAAAACACCCGGTTCCAACCGTCCCGCTGCCGATCACATCACCGGGATAGAGGTCAACTCCATAAGACGCCCGTTCAATGATCTCAGCAAAGGTCCAGTCCATATCGCCGAGGTTGCCTTCACTCACCTGTACGCCATTTACTGTGCAAGTCATTTTCAGGTTCCAGTTCTTACCGGTATGATTTTCTTTTGCCGGGATTTCAAATGCAGAAAGTTCATCGAACGTAACCAGCCAGGGGCCGATCACTGTAGAGAAATCTTTTCCTTTAGCCGGGCCAAGGTTGAGCAGCATTTCTTCCATCTGCAATCTTCTTGCACTCATATCATTCATGATCATAAGCCCGCCGATATGCTGGTCTGCATCTGCCGCTTTGATATTTTTGCCATGTTTGCTGATGACAATGGCAGCTTCCAGTTCGAAATCTAATTTCTCAAAATGATCAGGCATGCATTTTATTTCTCCGGGACCCTGAATACTGTGATGATTGGTAAAATAAAAGATAGGATACTGATCGAATTCTGGAATCATGTCTACTTT
>DATDIX010000128.1:0-6260 GCA_036520835.1 Chitinophagaceae bacterium
AATTAAAAGCGATAAAGGCAAAATAACCTCCCGTATGTGAAAAGAATAAGAAGGTTCTGGCAATGGGTGGTCCACTCTCCGTCATTAAGACCGGTAAGACAGATAGTCCTTTTATGATCAGCAAAGATCACAAATCAACAAAAACCTCCATTTGGAGGTTTTTGTTTTACCGGGTATGTTGGTAGAGTTGTTTGCTGGTTATTTTTTTACCTGCAATTCATTTAACCATTTTTGAGCGAATGCCCTTGCAGGTTCTGTTACTTCTTTACCGGCACGGAAACCCTGTTTCCATTCCTGGTTCTTGTATTCATATTGTTTGTTCACGAATATTTTCTTCCCGTATTTTTCTACCAGTTCGGCATTGTAATCAATATCCTTTGTGGCATCCAGCATTCTTTGCAATCTTTCCGCAATAAAATCATTGACATTGACCGGGTAAGACTTTTCCCATTGCTGCATTCTTTCCTTATAACTTTTTAACTGGTTCTCCTGGTCATACTTTTCACCCATGGCAATAGAGGAGAAGTAGCTGTTCTTCGGGTTTTGATAATCTTTCAGGTTCTTTTTCAGCATATCAAGCATCGGCTCCATAGTTTTGGCATACTGCGGCATATCCTTCATGTTTTTTTCTGTGGTCTTTATAGATTTTTCAGTTTTAGCTATTTCTTCTTTTTGTATTTCTTCAATGGAACGTAATGGTTTTAATACCGGCTCCTGTGGTTTTGCATTTTTCCGCATATCGTCATATTGTTTTTTAAAAACGGGACCACTCACAAAGGTTTTAGTATAGTTAAGCAGGTCTTTGGCGACAGCGCCGCGGTTATTTGCCGCCATGTTCTTTACATTCTTTACCCCGTAATAATAAAGGTATCCGTACATAAAACTGTTCTGGATCTTTTCATCAGCAGCCTGTTTGCTGATGCCAAGCATTTTCCACATATCATCCGTCATTTTTTGTGCACGGAAGGATGTTAAGAGTAAAGTAAATGCAAGCAATGCACAGATAAAAAGAATGTAGACTGCTTTCAGCCAGTAAGAAGGAGAGATTCTTTGTTTCATAAAAAAGGTTTAATGGTTTTGATTTGTGTAGCAAAACTGTTCTGCGGGCTGGAGAAAATCAAGCGGCTCTTGCATGATTTGAGAAAAGCAGGTAGTGAACTGAATTGTTACCAGGCCATAATAATTACGGAAATGCCGTCCTACGCTTCGCTCAGGATTACCGGTATTATAATTATGGAGGGTCAGGGGAACACGGATGACACGGATAGAACGGATTTTTGAGATTTAATACTTTTATATTCCTGGTACCCATGCATAAATGATAATTGAATATCTACCAGGTTATAAAATCCGTGCTGATCTGTTTAATCCGTGTCATCCGTGTTCCATACTTATTCCGTCTCTGTTCTGTTTCTTGCCACTTTCCGGGTATACAATTCAAACGCATTTTTCTACAATTCATGACAGGTTTTTGCCAACCAGCTAAAAGCCAGGCCGGAATCATGCTTAAAAGACGCTAATTTGCTGGAAGACAATGTTAAATCTACCCCGATATACGACCCGCGACCTTTCTATCATGCTCTGGACCATGATCCCTTTTTCCATTTTGCTGAATATTATCATTTTCGGCAGGGACTATTTTTCAACGGCCAGGGTCTTTTTTATTGCAACTCCCGTCACCATCCTGTTCATGCTGGCTTGCTTTATTTTATATGGTCAAATAGCCGTTACTTTTCGCCAGCGGTTTCCAGGGGATGACTACTTCTTGAAACGTGCCGGTATCCTGATCCTTTTATTCCTGGTCATGTCGGCTTTATTGATATTCGGATTGTACAGGGTGTATCATGCCATCGGTTTACTGGGCGACAGTAAGCAGGAGAATAATTTTACCTGGGCCTATATATCTACCGGTATACTGAATATCTTTCTCACTTTTTTAAACGAAGGGATATACCGTTTTGAAAACTGGAAAACTGAACTAAAAGAAACAGAAGAATTAAAGATCACCTACAAACAAAGCCAGTTGATCGGTTTGAAAAGCCAGGTAAATCCCCATTTCCTGTTCAACAGCCTTAATTCATTATCCGGGTTGATACAGGAGGACACGGAGAGGGCTGAAAAATTCCTGGATGAGCTGAGCAAGGTATATCGTTATATGCTGCGCAATGACGAAGACCCGCTGGTAAAGCTGGCCACAGAAATTCAGTTCATCACTTCTTATTTCTCGCTGCTCAAAGCAAGGTATGGCAACGCGGTTGAACTGGAGATATCGGTAAGCGATACGGATAAAGAAAAAAGTTTACCCCCGCTCAGCCTGCAGGTGATCGTTGAAAATGCGCTTTACCAGAATATAACCAGTAAGAATTCTCCTTTAAAGATCAGTATTGAATCGGGAAAAGAGAATACTGTTATCATCAAAAATAATGTGCAACGAAAAATATTGACGGAAACAGGTGACCAGGAAACGGGGTTGGACAATCTTATTAAAAAATATCAATTGATGTGTGAGCCGCAGGTGCAGGTAGAAATTCATGAAAGCGGGCATGAGCGGCTGATCATTTTACCCCTGATCAGTAAACCAGAGGAGGTGGAAATATGCTAAAGCTGGAACGATCGACAAAGATAGAATGGTATTCCTTTTTGGCATCCATGCCGCTGATAGCGCTTGGACTTAACTATATCATATACGATGATCGTCTTTTCAGCGATTACCGGGTATGGCTGGTATCCTTTCCGCTGATATGGACAGCCGGGATCATCACCTGGTATTTTCATGTGGTGTACAGCCATCATGCACAAAGAAAATACCCGGAGATCAGCCAGAGTACAAAAAGGATATTGTTCAAATGCCTGGTGAATATATTTGTCATGACGCCGGCCATATTGATCGTTTTCTTTCTGTATGACAGGTTGCATATTCTTGGTTATAAATTAGGAGGCAATGACCTGCTGAAAGGGCTGTTGGTCGGTTTTGCTGTCAACCTTGTTTTTTCCACGCTTTGGGAAGCTTTATATATCATCGATAAACACCGGGAAAGCATTGCCGAGAAAGAACTTTTATCGCAAATGTCATTACAGCAGGAGTTTGATGTACTGAAAAGCCAGGTCAATCCCCATTTTCTTTTTAATTGTTTTAATACCCTTTCTTCGCTCATCAATGAGGATGCAAAGAAAGCCGAAGTGTTCCTGGATGAACTGAGCAAAGTGTACCGCTACCTGCTGCGGAATAATGAGGCCGGGCTTTCTACGCTGGAAAATGAACTGAAATTCATTGATTCCTATTTCCGGTTACTGAAAACAAGACATGGCGATGCGGTACAGTTCCAGGTAGAGTCGGATAAGCGGTATAACAATTACCTGCTCCCGTCGCTGAGCCTGCAGCTGCTGGTGGAAAATGCCGTGAAGCATAATGTGCTTTCTAAAAATAAACCGCTGGTAATTGATATATTTACTACGGCTGGCAACAAACTGATCGTGAATAATAACCTGCAGCGCCGGACCAAAAAAGGCCCCTCGAACAAGATAGGGCTGGACAATATCAAAACAAAGTACAGGCTGTTGGGCCAGAATGGTTTTCATGTATTGGAAGATACCCGGAACTTTACCGTTGTATTGCCGCTGATATGGGATAATAACATGGAGAAAAAATGGATGGCAGGGCAGACCTCCGCAGCAAATAGTTGAATTAACCTCTAAATAAAAAGTATATGAAAATTTTAATTGTAGAAGATGAAGAACTGGCGGTAAAAAAGATAACGAAGACGCTGGCAGGAGTGGAGCCCGGAGCAGAGGTTGTAGCGGTCACTGACAGTATATTGTCCACCGTAAACTGGCTGGAAGAGAACCCGGCCCCCGATCTTATCCTGATGGATATTGAATTATCCGACGGGCAAAGTTTTGAGATATTCAACCAGACAACTATAAAGAGTCCTGTTATATTCACTACATCGTATGATGAATATGCATTAAAGGCTTTTAAAGTAAATAGTATTGATTACCTGCTGAAGCCCATCCAGAAAGAGGACCTGGGGGCAGCTTTGCAGAAGCTGAGACAAATGAAAGACCTGTATAAATCAGAAGATACAAAGCCTGATGTAAGCATAGATAACCTGGTGAAAGAATTGCAGCAGAAGTTGCAGCCCAAAGAATACCGGAAGAGGTTTTTAGTAAAGCATGCGCAGAAATTAGTATCTATTGAAGTGGATGAGATCGCTTATTTCTTCAGCGACGGGCGCCTGAATTTTTTCAAAACATACGACAACCGGAAATTCGTGGTGGATTACACCATGGATGAACTGGAAGACATGCTTGACCCGGTAAAATACTTCCGCATCAGCCGTTCTTTCTACATTTCTGTCGACAGTGTTGACCAGATACATGATTATTTCGGCAACCGCCTGATGCTTAACCTGAAGCCGGCAGTAGATAAGGAATCCATAGTAAGCCGTGAGAAAGTGACTGATTTTAAGAAGTGGATGGGGAAGTGAGGGAGGTCGGGAGTCAGGAGTTAAGAGGCTGGAGTCAGGAGTCAGGAGTCAGGAGTCAGGAGTCGGAAGTCGGAAGTCAGGAGTTAGAAATAGGTTTATTCGATTTAGACTTTAATTGATCTTGAAATATTTTTTAACATTTGTCCTTTTTTGCTTAGCCCAAGTCTTTTCATTTTCTCAGGGAGGAAGAGGTGAGTCAGATTTGTCTATAGATATTATATCAAAATATATTAACAGTTCAGATACTTTTAATTTTCGGGTACATTCATCCTTTGTAGGTAAAGGGAAACAAGTTAGAAATCAACATCACTTTATAAGAGTAAGCAGTAATGACTCCTTGCAAAAGGAATGTTTATATACTGGTTTGCTACCTGATTCCGTTAAGCAAAATATTATACGTTTTAAGAAGAATGAACATTTTGTTTGTAAAGTATCTCCGGTGAATAACATGTTTGTTTGTGAAGTTTATCACGTGACGACGAAAACTTTTCGACACAATCCTGTAATCTTTTGTGAGTTTAGGATGTTTTGCAAAGTGGATATTCAAAATAATACGGTAACTGATGTAAGGTTTGAACTGAAAGAGCTACTATAAAATGGGATTGAAAGGTCAAAATATTAGGGCACTTGTTCAACTAACCTTTATAAGCTTATACGAGATGGATTTTTTTGAGAAGGAGATAAAAAATTCTGTGCCGATGAATTTTCCGCGGAATTCATACAAATAGATAAGATCACCTTTTTCTTCCATCGCCCCGGTGATAGTCCTTTCATCATCATTAAAACTGTAAGTGATCAGTTGCTTTTGATCCGAAAAAGACCTGTTTTCATGCTTCGTGTAATAATCAATATGCTTTCTTTCCATTTACTGTATAATTTACGGGGCCAATACAAGGTAAGATTTTTTTACGTAGGGCCTTCTATAATTATTTTATAAAACTCCTGTTTAACAAAAACTGACCAGCTTTGGATCCGGCAACCGGTAACCAGCAACCAGTAACCAGTAACCAGCAACCAGCAACCAGTAACCAGCACCTACCTCACCGGCACCAACAACAAAATCGCCACACCATTCTTGTCATACTGCACATCCAGTTCAGCGCCGATCTGTGAAGCCCGGTTGTTCATTTCTTTAATACTACTATCGATCTCTCCTGTGTTGGCATCAAGTGTAGCTGTGGGGTCCTGCAGTTTCATGGAAAGTTTATTCTTAAAAAGATCAACATGCACCAGCGTTTCTTTGCCGCCTGAATACTGAACGATCATTCTCAGCGCTTCTTTAAAGATGATGAATACTTCATGACGGGTCTTCATGTCTAATTTCAGCGATCTTACTTTTTTATCCAGTGCCAGTTCGATAATTGCGCCATGCCGGTTCTTTAAGGCGTCGGCAAACTCCATCATCCGTAACAGCGATTTTTCCATACTGTCATTATGCGGATCAATACTCCATAATATATCATCCATCGCAATGATCATATTATGGCTTTTGCTGCTGATCTGGTCAATATATTCTTTGGAACGGTCAATATCTTTATCCGCTTTTATCCTCGCCATTTCACTCAGCAGGTTGATACTGTTCAGCGTGGTATTCACTTCTTCGTGCAGGTTGCCGGCTATTTCCGTTCTTACATTTTGTAAAGCGATCAATTTATTTACCCTTTGTTTATCGAGCCAGTAAAAAACAGCAGCGATCAGCAAAGCGAGAAGACAGAAGAACCACCATGTTTTCCAGAACGGCGGATTTACCCGGATCGTCATTCTTGTAATACT
>DATDIX010000129.1:0-7306 GCA_036520835.1 Chitinophagaceae bacterium
GGTACTCAGGATCGGAGTAGCTGGGAGCAAACCCTGGTTCTGTACCGGCAGGTCCGCTTCCTGTTCCTGAGTTATCAACAGGTGGGCCGCTAACAATTACTTGATCATTCACTTCGCTACCCGCAGTGGTTTCATTGGCTATCTGCTTCCCGTCAAGTTCAGATTGTGCAGTAACAGGTTTTTCAACCTGATCGTTAGGAACGATCCTGGGTGTTGTAAACTCTACAGTAGCCACTTTCTCTTTTTTTGACTGCGCCGGCTTAGGTTGTTCTTTGGGCAACTCCGGTTTTTTATGATCAGCAGGGAGCATTTCAACCGTAACTATATCTTCTAACTTCTTAAACGGATCAACAGGATCAGGTCCATTATCCTGGCCGGCTATATTAAACAGGATAAAAAAAAGAAGAACAGAAAGACCGGCGCCAAGCGATAATAGCATTGTCTTATTATAGTCACGCCGGAGTGCATAAGCCCCATATTCTTTATTGCGGTTGTCAAAAACTATATCAAGGAGATTCGCCTGAAGTATTTCATTGTTTGTCATGGCTGTAGTTTGGAAATGAGATGCCATTACTAAGGAAATCCACAAAACTGCAATGGTTTGCAGTTCTCTTTTTGCAGTCAGCAGCTAACGTTTAAAAGGGCAAACTGCAAACCGCAAACTGCCAACAGTGAGCTATCTTTGCCCCCATGAAAATTTTAATGGTTTGCCTGGGAAATATTTGCCGCAGTCCGCTGGCTGAAGGCATTCTGCAGGATAAAGCATTTAAAGCCGGGTTGAACTGGAGTGTGGAAAGTGCCGGCACCAACAGCTATCATATCGGTGACCCTCCTCATCATCTATCACAAAAAGTAGCTAAGCTCAATGGCATTGATATCAGTCATCAACGAGCCCGGCGGTTTGTTGCAAAGGATTTTGAGATCTATGATAAAATATATGCATTAGCAGGAGATGTAATGAATGATATCGGGTATATCGCAAAGGATAAATTTGACGGGGCAAAAACTGACCTGCTGATGAATGAATTATACCCGGACACCGATATGGATGTCCCGGACCCGTATTATGGCGGGGAGCAGGGCTATCATGAAGTATATAACATGCTCGATAAAGTATGCAACCGGATAATTGAAAAATATGTTCCCTCTTCCAACGGGACTTTTAAAGCAACAAATAAAGAGAAATAATTTTTTGAATGGCAAAAGTTAATGTAAGCATACCACAGGGCACGAGAGATTTTGGACCGGATGTAGTTCGGAAACGTAATTACATTTTTGACACCATCCGCAATGTTTTTGAATTATACGGCTTTGAACCGCTGGAGACCCCGGCGATGGAGAATTTAGATACATTGATGGGAAAGTATGGCGAGGAAGGTGATAAACTTATTTTCAAAATTTTAAATAATGGCCTTGATAACAAAGAAAAAACATCAAAAGCAAGAGAAGATTTTGAAAAGGTATTACAGGGAAAAAATATAAAAGGCATCACCGAAAGAGCATTGAAATACGATCTCACTATCCCCTTTGCCAGGTATGTTGCGATGAATCACGGGCAACTGACCCTACCGTTCAAACGCTACCAGATTCAACCCGTATGGAGGGCCGACCGTCCGCAGAAAGGCCGCTACCGGGAATTCTATCAATGTGATGCTGATGTAGTGGGTAGCAATTCTTTATTGAATGAAGTGGAACTGGCAAATATATATGCAACAGTATTTGAAAAACTGGGCATTGCTGTAGAAATAAAGATCAACAGCAGGAAGATATTAACTGCGCTGGCAGAGATCTGTGGTGGCGCTGATAAAATGACCGGCATCACAGTAGCCATCGATAAATTAGACAAGATCGGTTTGGAAAAAGTAAAGGAAGAGCTGGCTCAAAAAGGTTTAAATGATAAACAAATCGCCGTTATTGAAAAATATCTCAGCATTAGCGGCAGCAACGAAGAAAAAATAGCGCAGGTAAAAAATTTACTTGGCAATACTGAAACAGGTAACAAAGGAGTTTCGGAAATAGAAAGTGTGCTCACAGACTCCCTGTTCATCACTGACCACTCACCACTCACCATTGACCTCACCCTGGCCCGTGGTCTCAATTACTACACTGGTATCATTTTCGAAGTAAAAGCAAAAAATGTACAGATGGGCAGCATTGGCGGCGGCGGCCGTTACGATGATCTGACCGGTTTATTTGGCGTACCGGATATTCCCGGTGTGGGCATTTCCTTTGGGGTTGACCGGATCTATGATGTAATGGAAGAGCTAAAGCTTTTCCCGGCTGAAGTGCATACCGGCACCCAGGTTTTATTCTTTAACCTGGGAGAAACCGAAAGCAAAATGGCG
Organism: Chitinophagaceae bacterium; assembly: GCA_036520835.1. Classification (GTDB taxonomy): domain Bacteria; phylum Bacteroidota; class Bacteroidia; order Chitinophagales; family Chitinophagaceae; genus VBAT01. Next base: position 2,346 of record DATDIX010000129.1, read on the forward strand.
TTTACCCTGATGCAGTCGTTAAGAAATAGTAAAGTCCGCTGCGAATTGTACCACGAAACGGTAAAATTTGACAAGCAATTCAAATACGCTGAAAAGAAAAACATACCTTTCGTCATAATTATCGGCAGTAAGGAATTGGAAGAAAAGACCTGCGTGGTAAAAGACATCCGGAACGGTCAGCAGCAAACCATTCCTGTCAATAAACTCCTTGATTTTTCGTTTCAATAGCCAAAACCACCGCTTATGAGATACAGATTATTCCTTATTCTTTCTTCTTTGCTGATGATGGCCGGCACCTGTAATAAAGAGAAGAATAATGATGGCCGGGAAAACCTGGTAATCGAATCCACTTTCGAAAGCAGCGACCCATTCAAAGGCTGGGGAAACAGCCAGCATTGCTGCGACTATTCGCTGATACAAAGCACAGATAAATCAACAGAAGGAAACAACTCCCTCCGGATCGAAGTAAGGTCAACCGATCCGCAAACAAGCAGCTCTATCCGTTCAGAGCTGACGCAGGGTGGTGATGGGGTTGGTGCAGAACGCTGGTATGGCTTTAATATTTTTTTACAAAACTGGATGGATGACGATGCCGGCGAGTGTGTGTTTCAGTGGCACCCTGAGAATTTAACCGGAACCGCTACAGCTGCACTCTGGACATCCGGTGGTCGTTTTGTTTTTGTGATGAATGAAGGCGATGTAAATTCCGGGAATGAATATATAGACATCGGGCCGATCATCAGCAACCAATGGATATCGTGGGTGATACATGTAAAGTGGGCTTCGGATAATACCGGTATCATGCAGGTGTGGAAAAACGGGAACCTGGTGATCAACAAATCCCGTATTATTACAGCACCACCCGTTGGCACATATTTTAAACTGGGTATTAATAAATTTGGCTGGGGCATTCAGCCCTCTTCCACTACCGAAAGAATACTATATTACGATGAAGTAAGGATTGGCGATGAAAAAGCATCGTATGCAGATGTGGTACCGGGGCCCTGAAACAACTAATCAATTTCACTATTATAATTATATAACCGACAAAAACAAAATCACAAATGAAACGCAATTCACTCCTTATCCTTTCAGCATTTGTTTTGCTGATAGCCTCCTGCGGAAAAAAAGGCGGTAAATCAGGATTGATGGTTCCAAAAGATGCAGGTATCGTGGTGCATATCAACAGCAGCTCGCTTACTTCCAAACTTAGCTGGGAAGAGATCAGGCAAACAAACTGGTTCAAGGAAATGGCAAAAGAAACCACTGATACGATGGCGCAGCAATTGCTGGCCGATCCTGCCAGTTCCGGGATAGACACAAAAGCGGCGCTTGTTTTTTATACGAAAAAACAAGGCAAAGGCGGCTACCTGGTCTTCGAAGGTTCATTAAAAGATGCCGGTGCATTTGAAAAATTATTGAAAGAAATAACAAAAGAAGACCCGAAAGAAATAAAAAAAGATGGTGATTTCAGCTATATGACAAACGACGATGCCGGGGTTGTGCTCTGGAACAAATCGAATTTTGCTTACGTTGCCAATATGCCCATGCCTGATATGAAAGATATTTTTGGCAAAAAGGGCTATAAAAATCATGCGTTCTTAAATGACAGTCTCCGGATCTTCGGACAAGAGGCCCTTACCCTGAAAGCAACCGATAATCTCGACACAGACAGCCGTTTTGCTGAACTGGTAAATGACGGAAGTGACCTGCATGTATGGATGAATGTCGAGAACTATTATGGAGACCTGGGCGCTGTGCTGGATATGATGAAAGTAAATATATTGTTCAAAGACAACATTTCTGCCACCTCCGTCAATTTTGACAATGGTAAGATCACCGCTAAGTCAAAACAATACTATGGCGAAGAAGTGAGAAAGCTGCTGGCAGAATATAAGCCAACTCCTGTCAGCGCCGATGTCCTTAACCGTATTCCTTCTTCCAATGTCGCTGCCGTAATAGCTTTCAATTATCCACCGGATGGTTTGCTGGCATTCTTAAAAGTGATCGGCGTAGATGGAATGGCGAACGGTTTCCTGGCGGAGATGAATTACAGTATTGAAGAATTTGTGAAAGCGAATAAAGGAGAAGTGTTACTGGCTGTCAGTGACATTAATATTGTGACCAAACAGGATACCATTGATTATGGTAATGGCATGAAACCCTATGTGCACACTTCTACCAAACCGGATCTGAAAGTACTCTTCGCTACTTCTGTAAATGATAAAGCAGCATTTGAAAAATTAGTAACCCTGGCCTGGCAGTCCACAAAAGAGATGACGGAGAGAATGCCTGAGATCAGTTATAAACTCGAAAACAACTGGTTTGCTGCAAGTAATTCAGCCGAATATACAGACAAGTTCCTTGCAGGTGGTAACAGCAAACTCCCTTTTGTTGATAAGATCGCCGGTCATCCTTCCGGTGTTTATTTTGACCTGCAAAAGATCATTCAATCTACGGCCGGAACAATGGCACAGGACAGCAGCGCTAAGGTAGCCGTAGATGCTTCGCTGAAGATGTGGCAGGATATTGTGGGCACTGGCGGTGAGTACAAGGATAAAGCCATGCATTACGATTTTGAAATAAACCTGGTGGATAAAAACACCAACAGCCTGAAACAACTGAACCAGTATCTGAATACACTGGCATCTATCGCAATGGAAAAGAAAAAGAAATATGAAACCGCTTATGCTCCTGTAACTATTGAACCGGTAGAACCGCCCCCCGCAGAAAAATAAACGTTGAATTATAATTTTGTCAACCACGGCTCACTGATTGAAAGATGAGTGAGCCGTGGTTTTTTTAAAAAGGACAAGCTTTTATGCAACTAACTATCCGGGATCTTTTACCTACTTACTTTGATCAAAGCGTTGTGCAGACTTCTGAGGTATGGGGAAAGGATCTGGTATTTAATAAGGGAGATCTCATCAAGATCGTTGCGCCTTCCGGCAGCGGCAAGTCATCGCTGATGAATTTTCTATATGGTATGAGAAACGAGTACACGGGTTCCATTTCTTATTCAGCCAAAAATATCAGCCAGTTTTCATTAGAAGATATTGCCCGTCATCGCAAAGACAATCTCAGCATCGTATTCCAGGACCTCCGGCTTTTTCCTGACCAGACCGTGAGAGAGAATATAGAAATAAAAAGACAGCTGAACCCTTATCATCCCGCTGAAAAAATAACAGAGATGGCCGGCAGGCTGGGTATCGGGAGTAAACTTTCTTCCCGGTGCGGTACCTGCTCCTATGGCGAACAGCAACGTATCGCCATCATACGGTCGTTGATGCAGCCCTTTGATATTTTATTACTGGATGAGCCCTTCAGCCATTTGGATAATATTAATTCGGAGAAAGCCATGGAACTGATGCTGGAAGAAGCCAAAGCCAGACATGCAACGATCATTTTCGCCGACCTGGAACGAATAGACTATTTTCCTTTTACCCGATTGTATCATTTATAAAAACTGAACGTGGCCCTTTCATTCAAACCTATACGTCCATTATTGCAAACAGGTACCAATGCCTGGTCAAGATGGTTTTCCTATATCGGTTTAGGTATCGGCGTACTGTTACTGCTTTGCTCGATCCAAATGTATATCAACATCCAGCAACTGTTAACAGAAGGCGGCATTCGTAAAAATGGTTTTGATTTTATTTCCGTTACTAAAACAGTGACCAATGAAACCATGGGCAAACCGGAAAAGAATTTATTCAACCAACAGGAAATAGATGAAATAAAATCTCAACCGTTCATTACAGGGGCAGCTCCCTTATTACCAAACCAGTTCAGGGTTAAACTCAGCGCCGGCGAGATCATTCCCTTCAAGACCGATCTTTTCATAGAATCGCTGGAAGATGATTTCCTGGACACAATACCTCCCTCCTTCTCCTGGCAGGAAGGACAGGACAAACTTCCGATCATCCTATCTTCTGATTTTTTTGAGATCTATAATGTATTTGCCCCAGCGCAGGACCTGCCACAGATATCCAAAGAAACAGCCACCGGTATCCCGGTACTGGTCACCTGTGAAGGTAACGGACAGGAGCAGGCCTTTGTCGGAAAGATCGTCGCTTTCAGCGACAGGGTCAATTCCGTGCTTGTACCCAAAACATTTTTAGACTGGGCGAATAAAACTTTTAGCCAGCAAAAGAATGTGGAAGCGGCCCGGCTCTTTTTAAAAACAAAAGACGCAAATGATCCCGAATTACTAAAATTCATAGACCGCAAGAATTACAAGATCAATAAAGACAAAACTATTCTGGGAAGAAATAAAATAGTTATTCAAAGTATATTCAGCGGTCTTGGTGTATTCGGGCTATTGGTTGTCATCCTTGCACTAATGCTTTTCTCTTTTTACCTGCAATTGGTAATTGCCAGGAGCAAAGACAATCTCAGGTTATTGCTGACACTGGGCTATTCGCCCGGATGGCTGAGTGAAAATGTATCAAAACGATTCATTCCCGTTTATATTCTTATTGTACTGTTTGCTTTGGGGTCAACCCAGCTTATGCAATGGGCTTTTCATCATTTTGCCATGTATGACAGGCCGGAGCTATCTTCTTTTGTTCACTGGACAGTTGGAGCAACTGCCATATTCCTGATCGCACTTTCTTTATTTACCAATTACCGGCTGGTGAAAAATCTTTTGTACAAGCTGACTTAAATTAACCTCTATCCGGGACCTTTTTTTCCTTAAACAATTCACAAATCGTTCCTACGGAACGACATATAGCTATCTTATTTCTTGTTACTACTACCTATGATGTGTTCCGCTGGAACACGGTCTCTTCCTTCACAATACTTTTATTTGTCCCATCGGGACATATCGTGGGTAAAAAGGATCTAAATAGGTTGGCTTATGTTCCGTAGGAACATCTCGTGCAGAATTGCCGTAAGTATTACCCATGAGGTGTTCCGGCGGAACACACATTGATCCTTCGTAGTATACTTATATGTCC